>DOHE01000334.1 GCA_003535395.1 Clostridiales bacterium
TGACAGACAATTCATCCTCCAACCGCCGGCATGCCTCCTGTGCAGGTTGTTCTCCATACCGTACCCGTAACCCCTGCATTGAAATCTCCCGCAGAAATGCCTCGGGGCTCTGATTCTCTTTTCCCGGAGGCATTTTGAATTTAGGCAGCCTCAGCTTCCCAAATTCGATCTCCACATTGCATTCCACTGCGATACGGGCTGAATTGCTGATCGCATCCGGAAAGGCTTCAAACAGGGACTGCATTTCTTCCGGAGATCGGAGATAGAAGGAATCCGATGGAAACCGCATGCGTTCCTTATCATTTATGTTACTGGCAGTCTGCACACACAAGAGGATATCATGCATCCTGGCATCTTCCTTGCGCAGATAATGCACGTCATTGGTTGCCACCAGCGGAATCCCTGTTTCCAGGGAAAGCTTCACCAGCAGGCTGTTGACCAGATTTTGTTCCGGAATGCCGTTGGACTGCAATTCAAGAAAAAAATGCCCGCTCCCGTAAATCGCCTGCATCTGCAAGGCCAAATTTTTAGCCTCTTCCAGCCGTCCTGCCCGAAGCAGCCGGGGAATGTCCCCGGACAAACAGGCACTTAGCGCAGTAAGCCCCCGGCAATGGGCTTCCAGCAGTTCACGGTCTACCCGGGGCTTGTAATAGAAACCCTCCGTATACCCGGCTGAAACCAACTGCACCAGATTGCGGTACCCCTCATGATCTCTGGCCAGAAGCACCAGATGTCCCTGCTCTGAATCCTTCCCGGGCTCCCGGTCCGTACGTTTTCGTGCCGCTGTATAGACCTCACATCCCAGGATGGGTTTAACACCCTTGTCCCTGCATTTGCGGTAGAAATCCACGATCCCGAACATGGCTCCGTGATCCGTGATGGCAACGCTGTCCATCCCCAGTTCCCGGATACGGGTCGGCAGATCCCGGGTCCTGCAGGCGCCATCCAGCAGGCTGTACTCCGTATGCAGGTGCAAATGTACATAATCCTGGGCCATGTTTCACCTCATCCGGCAAGCAGGGGCTCTACCACCGACATCACACCGGATTTGAGCCGGGTCAGTTCTTCCAGGGACTGTGCGGATGTATCCGCTGATACACCAAAGTAAATCTTGATTTTTGGCTCTGTACCGGAAGGGCGCACGCACACCCAGGCTGTATGATCCATTTCAAAATACAGAACATCCGAGGCAGGCACTCCTTCAATGGCTGTAGTCTCACTGCCCGGCCCCGGCTTTTTCATCTCCAGGGTACTGTAATCCCGGATCTTTTCGACCTACCAGTCCCCAAAAGCCTCCAAGTCGGCTTTTCGGAGGGCAACCATGGCAGAGGCGATCCTCTCCAGCCCGGATTTGCCTTGGACGCCGATGGAGATTGCTTCCTCAAAATAATACCCGTACATTTCATACATGGCATTCAGCCCGGAAAGCAGGTTCATCCCCCGGGATGCATACCAGGCAGCCATTTCCGCTACCAGCATCGCCGTTACCACCCCATCCTTGTCCCTTGCATGGGTCCCGGCCAGGTAGCCATAGCTTTCCTCAAATCCAAACACATAATTTCGGTCCCCGTTTTCATCCATCTGCAGGATCTTTTCCCCGATAAACTTAAACCCGGTAAGAACCTCCAGCTGCTCCACGTTGTACCGGGCTGCGATGGCCCGTGACATCTCTGAAGAAACAATGGTCTTGACGACAAAGGGAGACGGAGGCAGGGTTCCAAGCAGCGTCCGCTGAGACAGGATATATTCCTGCAGCAGGCATCCCACCTGGTTTCCGTTTAGCAGAGTATATTCATTCCCGTCCCGGACAGCCACCCCCACCCGGTCACAGTCCGGGTCCGTGGCGATGATCAGATCCGCCTCTTTCTCCGAAGCCAGGCGAATGGCCAGTGTAAAGGCATTCCGCTCCTCCGGGTTGGGAGTTTGGACAGTGGGGAATCCCGGATCCGGCTCTTCCTGTTCCGGCACCACCCACACCTGCTCGAATCCTGTTCATTTGAGGATCCTTCGCACCGGCACATTTCCGGAGCCATGCAACGGCGTATACACGATCTTCAGCTTTTTTCCATAGGTGGCTCCCAGGTTGGGGTGAACCTGCTGTCTGCGGATGCTTTTCATATAGGCATCGTCCACATCCCGGCCGATACATTGGATGATCCCTTTTGCCGTGGCCTGGTCCCAATCCATAAAAGAAATGTCTCCATAGTCCTTTACTGACTGGATGCAGGCCAGCACTGCATCCGAATCTGACAAGGTCAGCTGGGCCCCGTCCGGGCCATATACCTTGTATCCATTATAATCCCGCGGGTTGTGGCTGGCAGTAATCATGATCCCGGCTGACGCCTTGAAATACCGGACCGCAAAGGACAAAACCGGCACCGGGTGCAACTCCTTAAAAATACAGCATCTGATTCCACTTCCTGCCAGCACGCACGCCGCATGCCGGGCAAATTCCGGAGACATGCGGCGGCTGTCGAAGGAGATCACCACACAGGAGTTTTCCCCGGCTCGCGCCGGGCCGCAGTTTTGCTTTAAATGCCGGGCAAGACCTTCGGTCGCCTTGCCCACCGTATAGATGTTCATTCGGTTGGTGCCGGCGCCAAGGATCCCCCGCAACCCTCCGGTGCCAAACTCCAGGTCCCGGTAGAAGCGGTCCTCAATTTCCCTTTCGTCCGTGATGCCGGCCAGTTCCTGTCGGATCTGGCCGCTGAAAATCTCCGTATTCTCCATCCATTCCCGGTACGTTTTCTTGTAGTCGCTCATGAATCCCTCTCCTGTCACCATCAGGACAACGACCGCTGCCTTGGCAGTCCGGATCCGTTTCCTGAATTGAATTTTGTATGTATGTTCCGGATCATCCTCCGGTGAACATCCGGATCAGTGCAATGGCTACACCCGTGATTCCTTCCCCTCCAAAAACACCGGAAGCAATGACTGTTCCCTGCTCCGTTCTTTTAGGCAGGAACTTTTTCACCCCCAGCGCAATCAGCGCACCCAAAAAAGCGGTAGTGGAAATGATCACCGGCAGGTAGACCCCGATCCCCAAGGTAGCCGCCGGTATTTTGATGACATAGAACAGCGTTCCGGCAACGATCCCGATGACAAAGGCAGTCACATTCCCGATGCCGCCTGCCATCTGAGCCACCAATCTGGCTTGAGGCGCAGGCAGTGCATCCCCGCCGAACTCCCCATACGCTTTCAACATAGCAAACAGGGCGACCGATGCCACCACAGCACCGACGATCCCCCCCGCTGTCTCTGAAATAAATTGGTTTTTGGGCTTTGTCCCCAGGATGTGTCCGGCTTTGAAATCATTCATGATATCTCCAGTGAGCCCGCAGGCAATGGCAACTACGGCGGCAATAAGGATGGCCTCCACCTGACCGGTGGGCAGGATCAGTTTGATCAGCAATAGCAGGATCACGCCAAACACCTCCATGGGATTGATCCCGGTCTGGCCCGTAGTTTGAGCCGCCATGGATGCGGTGATCCAGACACCCGGGATCAACAGGATGGAAGCCAGAGGCGAGATCCGGGTGAAGATGGCGATGAGCGCGGCAATAGCGGTGAAAACAATGGGAATCGCGGAAATCATCCTTTTACGGTTCTTATTATCCGCGCTTTCGGTGGAAATCAGAAGGATGGAAGAATAGATCTGCTTCATCCGCGGCAGGATCCCTTTGATGAGGATCCCGAATCCGGTGCCGATCATCAGGCCCATGCCCAGAGACTGCCTGAAAACATCCGCTGCAGCTGCATCCGCGAACAGGCCTGTGCGGATACCGGCCGGCATGAGGATCCAGTACCCCAGGATCGCTCCAAGAAACCACACTCCCATGTACAAAGGCCCGATGATATATCCGATGGCCACCGCCATGGGTGAAAACCAGAATCCAAACTGAAAACCGGATGTCAGCAGCTTTTTCGACATCCAAAATGCGTTAATCAGGGTTTTGCCCCCCGCAAAAGTCCAGTCCCGGAGGAAAGTAAATACCACGGACAATCCCATGGCAGCAAACAGGCTGCGGGCTTTGGCTCCTCCCTCGTCGCCTGCGATCACAGTCTGTGCGGCTGCAGATCCGATGGGGTAGGGCTGTGGCTGCACCTCGATGAAATAATTCCGGTACAGGGCTGAAAAGACCAGCCCGAGCAGGGTGCCGGCCATGGCGATCATCATGGTTTCTCCCAGTCCGATATCCGCATTCCTGTCAAGGATCCAGGCGGCCGGAAGGGTGAATGCCATTCCACCCGCCACCATGCTGCCTGCGGACATAGCCGTATGGGTTACATTGATTTCATTCAGGCTGGTCTTACCCAGCAGTTTTAGCAGTGCCATGGAAAGAACAGCAACAAAGATCGTGGGCCATGGCAGCGCCCCCATCCGGAGGGCCACATACATAGAACTGGCAGTGATGACGGCTGATCCGGCCATTCCGATGAGAATACTCCGGACTGTGAGCTGTTTGTTTGCCTTCATTCAAAATCCCTCCTGCCTGTGCACAGCCGCGCATCCGGCGCATGGACCGGGCGCATTGGGTTCAGTTTGACGGTGCTGTAACAATTATATGTAAATTCCCGGCAGGAAGCAAGGTCACTTCCTGGGGTCACTTCCTGGGGTCACTTCCTGGGGTCACTTCCTGCGTTCGATTTCCCAGCAATTTAGCCTTGTACAAGCCGCTCCGGTGAGTTATAATGCTAGAGGCAGTAAATTCTTCGAACGGGGTGCGATCATCATATGAGTCAGCTCCAAAATGGCCGGATCTGGGATATACCGGCAGGTCCGCTGGGCATCGTCAGCCTGGATGGAAGCAGGGAATTTACCAGCCTGGTCAATGAAAAGATCGTGGCCAGGCGGCGGGAACTGGTGGAAGAAAACCCGGATCTGCTGAACTTCAAAGGATTTCTTCGAGACAACTACCAAATCTCCATCACCACTAACCGGTTTGCCTCCGGCGAAGGAAAAGTGGTGATCAACGAAACCATCCGAGGCTATGACATTTATATTTTAGCTGACATCGGCAACTTCAGCGCTACCTATACCATGTACGGGAGTCCGCAAAGAATGAGCCCGGACGACCATTATCAGGATATCAAGCGGGTGATCGGTGCCATCGGCGGGAAAGCCCGGAGGATTAACGTGATCATGCCCCTTTTGTATGAGAGCCGTCAGCACAAGCGGTATGCCCGGGAATCCCTGGACTGCGCCATGGCTCTGCAGGAACTGATGCGCCTGGGGGTCTCCAATATCATCACATTTGACGCCCATGATCCAAGGGTTCAAAACGCCATTCCACTGGAGGGGTTTGAAAGCCTTTATGCCCATTACCAGTTGATCAAGGCGCTGCTGACCGCTGTACCGGACCTTGGGATCCATCGGGACAATATGGCCGTGGTCAGTCCGGATGAAGGCGGCATGGAACGCAGCATCTATTATGCAGGCATTCTGGGTTTGGACCTGGGTATGTTTTACAAGAGACGGGACTACACCCGGGTGATCAACGGCAGAAATCCCATCATCCGCCATGAATATCTGGGAGACGATCTGTCCGGCAAGGATATCCTGATCGTGGATGACGTCATTTCCTCCGGCGAATCTGTGCTTGAGATCGCACGGGAGCTTAAAAACTGTGGAGCCCGCAGGATTTTCATCCTTGTGACTTTTGCCCAGTTCACTCAGGGCATCGATGAATTTGACAAAGCATATCGCGAAGGCGTGATTACAAGGCTTCTGGCCACAAATCTGACCTACCGGACCCCGCAGCTGCTGGCTGCTCCCTGGTATGTGGATGCAGATGCCTCCAAATTCCTTGCTCACCTCATTGAAACTCTGAACCATGACGGTTCTATATCCCCGCTGATCAATCCTTCGGAAAAAATCAAAGCACTGGTGGCTGCTTACAGGCTAAAACAGCATTCCGGTCAAACCACGACCATGGAAGTTTCATAGGCGGTCCGGCTTCAAAAACCAACTCTTTACCGGTGACGGGATGCCGGAATTTAAGGCGGACGGCCCACAAGGCCGGACGGATGCCGGATACGGAACGATCGGCCGGCCCGGATAATGGCATTGCGGTTTTATACCGTACATCTCCCCACAGCGGATGTCCGGCGCTTGAAAACTGCACCCGGATTTGGTGAGAGCGGCCTGTTTCAAGCCCGATCCTTACCAGACCGAAAGCCCCTTCCTTTCGGGATACTGCGGCTTCCATCCGGTAATCCAGGCAGACCTGCCTGGCTCCGGGAGTTTCAGGACTTGCCATCCGGCTCGTGTTGGTGCGTTCGTCTTTGTATATCCAGCCTTCGAGCCTGCCCTCGGACGGGTCCATGCATCCACTGATCACGGCCAGATATTCCTTTTCCACCGTCCGGCTGCGGATCTGTTCAGACAGGCGGGCTGCAGCCTTGGATGTTCGGGCGAACACCATGACCCCGCCCACCGGCCGGTCCAGTCGGTGTACCATCCCCAGATAAACATTTCCGGGTTTTTGAAAACGCTCCCGGATATCCTCCTTAAGCAGGGTCAAAAGGTCCATGTCCCGGGTCCTGTCTTTCTGGACAGGTATATCGGGGGGCTTGACCACGACCAGCAGGTGGTTGTCCTCGTACAGCCGCAAAATGTGACTTTTCCTGGCTCCCATGGCTTAAGCCTCCCACCGGCAATAAGCACCGCACGGAAGGATAATAGGTGCGAGAGTGGCAGGTATTCCGGTCTCACCGGCTGTAATCCTTCCATGGGGGTATTTGCGGCCCAGGGGCAACCGGAAAATATTTTCCATGACCAGAGGGGAAAGTCCGGTCGTATACGAATTGACCAGAAAAAAAAGCGGCTGCTTCGACAATACCCGCATGCAAGCCTCCACAAAATCGTAGATCCGGTCCTCCATTTTCCAAACCTCGCCGCCAGGTCCTCGGCCATAGGAAGGCGGATCCATAATGACCGCATCATAACGGCTCTGTCGGCGCTCCTCCCGCTGAACAAATTTAAGCACATCATCCACAATGAGCCGAACCCTTCGATCTTCCAGACCGGAAAGGCGGAGGTTTTCACCTGCCACGGCCACCATGCCCTTTGCCGCATCCACATGGCACACTTCCGCTCCGCGGGAGGCACACGCCACAGTGGCCCCTCCGGTGTAAGCAAACAGGTTTAGCACCCGAACGGGTCTTTGGCAATCCCGGATGCGTTCCATCATCCAGTCCCAGTTGACTGCCTGTTCCGGGAACAGCCCGGTATGTTTGAACCCGGTGGGATGAATGACGAACTTCAGATCTCTATATGAAAGAGTCCACTGTCCGGGAATCCTGTTTCGAAAGCTCCACTGACCTCCCCCGGAAGAACTGCGGATGTAACGGGCATCTGCCTGTTCCCACAGTGCTCTGTCACAGGTGACCGGCCAAATGGCTTGGGGGTCCGGTCTTCTTAGCCGGTAACTGCCCCAGCGTTCCAGTTTTTCCCCGTTTCCTGCATCCAGCAGTTCATAGTCTTCCCAGTCCTTTGCCAGCAGCAAGCGGCATCCCTCCTGTCACACAATCCGGGGGATACCGTCTCCCGGGGGAATGTCCTTTACGCCGCCAAGCACACAGGAGGGACCATAAGGAAATTTTCCAAGATCCCCCATGGCCGTGACCCCGGACAGCACCAGAATCGTATCGATCTCCGATTCGATCCCGGCAATGATGTCCGTATCCATCCGGTCGCCGATGATCACTGTGTCCTCCGTCCTGCAGTCAAGCAGTTTAAGCGCCGTGCGCATCATCAGGGGGTTTGGCTTGCCGACAAAATATGCCTGTTTTCCGGTGGCGAGCTCGATGGGGGCGGTCAATGCACGGGTCGCCGGCAGGATCCCCTTTTCTCCGGGGCCTGTCATGTCCGGGTTTGTACCCACCAGTCTGGCTCCGCCCAAAATCAAACGGATGGCATGCTCGATCTTTTCGAAATTATAGGACCGTGTTTCTCCTACCACCACATAATCCGGGTTGGAATCATTCATGGAATAACCGGCATTGTACAGTGCATTCACCAGGCCGGCTTCGCCGATCACATAGGCGCTTCCGCCCGGATGCTGTGTTTTTAAAAAAAGCGCAGTGCCCAGTGCACTGGTATAGAAATGGTCTTCACTCACTTCCAGTCCCAGGCGTTTTAGCTTTTCCGCCAGCTCGCGCGGAGATCTCTCACTGCTGTTGGTTAAAAACAAAAATCTCTTTTCTTCTTTTTCCAGCCAGGACAGAAATTCAATCGTGCCCGGCAGGAGACGGTTGCCGTGGTAAATCACACCATCCATGTCGCAGATGAAGCCTGCCTTGCTGCGAATGCCGTTTATATCCATATTATCTCTCGATCACCTGGTCCCGGGAACTACCCACACCGATATACCTGACAGGCACTCCTGCCAGCTGTTCGATACGATCGATATACTTTCTGGCTGCTTCAGGCAGGGCCTCATAGTTGCGAATACCTGAAATATCAGCGTCCCAGGGCTCAAAATCCTCATAGACCGGCCGGCAGACCGCCAGTTCCTTCAAGCTGGCAGGAATCCGGGAGAATTCGGCCTGATTCGTGATATAGGCCCTGCATAGCCGAATGACTCCCACCTGCACCCCGGCTCTGCCGATTGTGTCCAGATGATTGACAGCCAGTGCGGTAAGGCCGTTCAACCGGGCTGCATACTTTAACATGACCGCATCCAGCCAGCCACAGCGCCGGGGTCTTCCCGTAGTGGTGCCATATTCATGTCCCAGCGCCCGGATGATATCCCCAATGGAATTTTGCTGTTCCGTGGGGAACGGCCCTGCTCCCACCCGGGTCGTATAGGCTTTCATCACGCCGATGATTTCCCGGATGGATCCGGGGCCCATGCCTGCTCCGGTGCAAACACCGCCGGAGATGGGATTGGAGGATGTCACGTATGGATATGTACCAAAATCGATATCCAGGAATGTCGCCTGGGCACCTTCAAACAATATGTTCTTTCCGGATTCAACAGCCTCAAACAGGATGCTGTTCACGTCCGTCACGTATTTGCGAAGCCTGTCGGCATAACTGTTGTATTCCGACAGGATGGTGTCCGCATCCAGAGGTTGCCCGCCATATATTTTTGTGATCATGGCATTTTTAAGTTCCAGGTTGGCATGGACTTTTTCCCGGAAGGTTTCAGGATCCATCAGGTCACACATGCGGATTCCGCTTCTGTCGGCCTTGTCCGAATATGCCGGCCCGATCCCCCTCTTTGTTGTCCCCAGGGAACTGCTTCCCCGGTAATTCTCCTGCAGTTCATCCAGCACCTTATGCCAGGGCATGATCACATGGGCC
>DOHE01000309.1 GCA_003535395.1 Clostridiales bacterium
ACCGGCACGCAGAGGAGTTGCAGCGAATGGGTGCGGATATCCGGATGCAGGGACCGGTTGCGGTCATCCGGGGCGTGGACCGGCTTACAGGTGCCGAGGTGGGTGTCTGGGACCTGCGGGGCGGAGCGGCAATGATCATCGCGGCTTTACGGGCGGAAGGGGTCACCTCCATCTTTCCGGCAAAGCACATCGACAGAGGATATGAAGCCATCGAGACCCGGCTGGCGGCCCTGGGTGCCAGGATTATCCGGGTGGACCCTGCGGGGTCGAGGCAGCCGGATACGAAGGAAGGAAACAGATGGACAAAGGAACCGGAGGAGGCATCCCCGGAAACCGGATCACAACAAGAAGCAGACAGGGCCGGGACACCACCCGGCTGAAGGTGTTTGACAGCACAGCTGCACCCGGGAAACCCATCTCCAAGACCCGTTCGGGTTTCCCGGCTTCGGGGGACCGGTTTGCCAGCAGGATGGCCCGGCGCAGGTCACGGCGGATCGCACGCAATGCCATGCTGGTGATCCTGGCCGCCGTCCTGTGCGCTTACGGGCTGACCCTGGCATTGCGCTCTCCGGCGCTGGCTGTAAAGGAAATCAGGATCACCGGGCTTGAATCCTGCGATGCCCAGGTCATCCTTGAAAGCGCCGGCCTGAGCGATGGGGAGAATATGCTGCAAGTGCTTTTGTTTGGCGCGGCCGGAGCCCGTGCGCGTATACTGGAAGACTGCAGCTTTATAAAAAAGGCAGGATTCGTGCCGGGGTTCAAGGGCGTTCTCACCCTACGCCTGCGGGAAAGAAAACCTGTCGCGGCGATCGAACAGGATGGGGTGAGGTATTATCTGGGAGAAGACGGGATGCTGTTTCAAAACCCGTTTCTGGACAACCCTTCCGGGCTGGTGGTGCTCACAGGAATGAATATCGATCCGAACAAATCCCTTCAAAACCTGGAGACGACCCATGCATACAAACTGGATGTATGGAGGCGGCTCATGCGGGAGATCAATCTGGCCGACCAGTCTGCCAATGCGGGTTTTAGCCAGAAGATCACCGGGATCGGTCTTCAGTATTCCGAACGACCGGAAGTGATCGTGGACGGCAGGATCATCGTGGATTTTGGCGGTTTGGAGGATATGCAGCGGAAGATCCTGCTGTTCATGGAGGCTTACCATGAGTACCTTGGCAATGCCAAAGGCTATTTTGTGTTTACGGAAAGCAACAAAGGGGATTTCCGCCCGGAATAAACCGGCGGATGGAATCATGATATACAATGGAGGAGTATAGGATGCAGATAGCCATTGACGGACCTGCAGGGGCGGGAAAAAGCACTGTATCGGACAGAGTGGCCGCAAAATTTGGGATCCTGCATCTGGATACCGGAGCGATGTACCGGGCCGTCGCCTATAAAGCCTCGCTTGAAGGGATCTCCACCCGTGACCGGGCAGCGCTGGCCAAAATGACCGGCAACTTGGATCTGAAAGTGCTCTTTGAGCATGGAAGGCAGGTCAACCTGCTGGACGGGACGGATGTTGGCCCGTATCTTCGTTCGCCGGAGATCTCCAGAGGGGCATCGGATGTGGCTGTCTTCCCTGAGGTACGGTTGTGCATGGTGGAACTGCAGAGGGAGATCGCCTCCCGGATGGATCTGGTCATCGATGGCCGGGATATCGGGACCTATGTGCTGCCTCATGCCCGGGTCAAAATATTCCTCACGGCATCCTCCCGGGAAAGGGCCATTCGCCGGTTGAATCAACAAAAGCAGCTTGGATTGCCGGATCAGTCTCTGGATGAGATCATGCAGGAAATCGAATACCGGGATATCAATGACAGCCAGAGGGAATTTGCCCCTCTCCGGAAGGCGGAGGATGCGGTCGTGGTGGATTCCACCGGCAGGCAGGTGGATGAGGTGGTGGAGATGGTTTGTAAAATTGTCCGGGACAGGTATCCGGAAGCAGCGGAGGCCGGTCATGGGAAAATACTTTGATTTTGCTGCTGAAAACATTGCCAAGCCTTTGTTTTCCATTTATTACCAGATCTTTCACCGGTGCACCTGGTACGGACTGGATAATATTCCCTGTGGAGGTGCCATCCTCTGCGCCAATCATATTTCCAACCTGGACGGCCCTCTTGTAAGCTGCAGGATCCGGGGCCGGATGGTCCGGTGGGTGGCCAAGGAAGAACTCTACCATCATCGGATCATGGCCTGGTGCATGCGGAACCTTGGTGCGGTCAGAGTTGACCGAAGCAAGGCGGATATACGCCCTGTGCGGGATTTGTTGGCACTTTTGCGCAAGGATGAACTGGTGGGCATTTTTCCGGAAGGCACCCGAATGAAAAACAGAGCCAGGCACAGCGTGCAAGTCAACTCAAGCCCGGTGATGCTTTCGGCCAGGACAGGCAAACCCGTGGTCCCGGTGGCAATATGCGGGCGATACCGCCTTTTTGGGAAGATGCAGCTGAAGGTGGGGCCTCCGGAGTTTTATCAAAATGACAGCCGGAACAAACCCGGCCCGGAGGAGCAGGAAGCCCGTATGCGGCAGTTGATGGGAAAAATATACAGGGTGGTGGACGGAGGCGAATGGAATTGATCCTTGCCCGGTCAGCGGGCTTTTGTTTTGGAGTGGAGAGAGCCGTGTTCAGGCTGAATGAGCTTTTGGACATGAACAATGGCCGGGTGTATATGCTG
>DOHE01000063.1 GCA_003535395.1 Clostridiales bacterium
GCTTTTCTATACTAACACCCGCCCCTATCCTTGTCAACATCTTTTGAAACTTTTTTTAAAGCCCTGCTCCCGGATCTTTTTTTGTCGCAGAAGGTACTCGTAGCGCGCTTGTGTGGCGTTGACCATATATATATGATAATCCAGCGGATCTTCCGGGCTGGCATTATCAAAGGCCTGTACCGCGCATTTCCAGTCCTTTTCCGCTTCCAGCACCTCTCTTCGCAGCTCTTCTTCCTGACTCAGCCTGTGTTTCAGCTCCGGTGAAAGCCTTTTCTCAGGCTGTATGTACTCCACAAACGCCTTAAGCTTCATTAATCCCATATCAGCGCTCCTCCTTCCAGCATACGATTTCGCTGCGGCTGCAGAGCCAAATTGCGTCTGAAAACCGCGCTATGCTTCCATTTCCGCTCCACCATTTTATGCCGCGCTTTATAAAAAGATGCCGGTCCGGGAATGATGCAGCTCCATCGCGGGAAGAATAGGAAAAACAGGATGCATTTCGCATTATCTGGATGCATTTTGTATTATATTCGGAGGTATGAAAATGGGCACAGGCATTAGAAAAAGACTGCTGGGGCTAAAAAAACGGTTGTCATCCGTCCATATGTACAGCATTGTGATCAGCATTATCGGAGTGGTGGCCGTACTTGGGATCTCCCAGTACCGAATGAGCGTATCTTACCGCCAGAAACTGGAAAATACCTACAATCGTGCCTTTTACGACGTTTTGGGATACGTGGGAAGCGTCAAGTCCTATCTGATCAAATCGATCATGACCACGACTCCTGAAAAAACTTCTGCCATGCTGCAGGAAGCCTGGCGCCAGGCCAGTATGGCGGAAAATTCCCTGAGCCATTTGCCGGTGGATCAGGAAGCGCTGGCAAACACCTCCCGCTTTCTGGTGCAGGTGGCGGACATGGCCAGTGCATATAATACAGCAAACATGGGGGGCCGGCGTCTCGCCGAAGAAGAATATGCCAACATCGAACAGCTTTACCGCATGGCCGTTCAACTGGATGAAAATCTGGGCATCCTCCACATGGAAATCACGGAAGGCCGGCTCAAATGGGGAGAACTGACACGGGAAGGCAACAGGGAATTTGCGAAGGAGCCGGATACGGAAGTGGGGATCCCGGCGATGGCAGATGTGGAGAGGGTTTTTAAGGATTATCCAAGGTTGATCTATGACGGGCCCTTTTCCGAACACATCTCGGAAATGGAACCCCGCGGCCTGACAGGGACAGATGTGTCGGCGGATACGGCGCGGGAGACCCTGTATGCACTTTTTCCCCGGGAACAGGTGGCAGATATTCCTCTGCTTCAGGAGGATTCCTCCCAGGGGATCGCTGTCTATCTGTTTGACGTGAAACTAAGGGATATGGAACAAGGCAGTACCATCAGCGCAGCGGTGACCCGGCGGGGCGGCCGGCTGCTGTGGCTGCTGTATGACAAGCCGGAAACAGATGTGAGTCTTGACTCCAACCAGGCAATTGACCAGGCCAACGCCTTCATGCTGTCCATGGGTTTTACCGGCATGATGGACACTTACGTCTACACGGAAGGAAATGTGGCGATCGTAAATTATGCGTATGTGCAAAACGGGATCATCATGTACCCGGACCTGATCAAGGTAAAAGTGTCAATGGATGACGGACAGATCATCGGATTTGAAGCCAAGGGCTTTTACTTTGCCCACATGCCGCGCGATCTGCCGGCGCCCCGTATCAGCCTGGAGGAAGCGGCTGCCCGGGTGAATCCCCGCATGCAGGTGTCCACGGTAGGCCTGGCGGTCATCCCCACCCTATATAAAACTGAAGTATTTTGCTATGAATTCAAAGGCAAATTCATGGATAATGATTTTATCGTCTATATCAACGCCGAAACCGGCGCAGAGCAGGACATCCTCATGATCCTGGACACTCCCGGCGGCGTGCTGACAATGTGAGCCGGGCATCGTCCCCCGCGAACCGGAGGATATCATACCAGTGCAGGAGCCGTGAGATGATGCGTTCATCATAGAAGCCTACCAGCTCTTTCATTTTGAAGTTGGTGGACAAAAGGGTGCGGCAGATCTTCTCCGGCTCCGTCCGGTTCCGGGACTCCAGCAGGTCATAAAATATGGAAAACTTGGCGGCGCTCTGTGATTCGACCCCCAGGTCGTCCACGATGAGCAGTTCCGCATCCAGGATGTCCTGGTATGTTCCGTCTCCGTCAAACTTTCCGCGGATGATCCGGTCAAACAGCTGGGGGGCGGTAAGCCGGATCACATCATAGCCTTTCAGCGCCAATTCGCGGCCGATGCAGTTGGCCATGAAGGTCTTGCCCGTTCCGGTCGGTCCGGTGAACAGGAGGTTCCGGCATGCCGGATCTGCAAAGTCCCGGACGAAGTCCTGACACCGCTTTCGGATCCAGCGAACGTTTTCCCGGGGGGACAGAGTCACGCCGTACTTTTTGGGGTCTGCCTCCGGTGAAAACAGGGTCTCGTCAAAAGCGGCAAGGGTGTGTTCCGGGGGAAACCGGATGTCCACGCTCCGGGCAATCTCCTCCCGGATCCGCTGGTCAAGACAGGCGCATCGGACAGGGGAGGGGGCTCCCCCGGGATTCGGAAGGTATCCCTGGTCCCGGCAGCGAGAGCAGTAAAAGACAGGTTCCAGCCAATCCGCCGGATATCCCTGTTCCTGAAGAAGACAGGCTATGTTCCGGAGGCTGGCTTCCTGCTCCATTTTCCAGGCTTTTGCCTCTTCCAGGCGTCCCATGGCAGACAGCCGGGCATAGGACAGTCCGGCCAGGCGGCTGGCTGCTTCCGCTCCGGCCAGCCCTGGGATCCGTTCCAGCGCCTCACGCCGACGTCCCTCCGCCTCCCGGATTGCTTGATCACGCCGGTCCGCATATGCCTGCAGGACCGTTTTCACCCGCGGATCATCCATCCTTTCCGTCCTTCTCCTGTGGGTTATTATAGAAGTCTTCGTAGAAGCTGGCATCGTATTGCCGCTGCTCATACTGTTTCTGAGGGATCACGCCTCCCGTCGGTGCAGCCGTGCCTGGCCGGGATCCATCCCCTCCTCCGTCCTCCGCCTGCCGGGAAGCCTTCCGGGTGCGGCTGAAGGCTTCGATCTCCGCAGCCACAGACTCCTTGTCCTTAAGCCCCATCTCATGCCAGCGGGTCGCGATGGCATCCAGGTATTTGAAATTGGGGCTGTTCTGGTTGGTGGTAAGTTTCAGCGCCATTTCGATAATGTCGAAGTCATACCCGTAATCCGACACCCATTTTTCCACCAGCTCCTCCTCATAGACGGTCAGCATCCTGCCCAGCTTCAGCCGGTTGGAGATGCGGGTGCAGACTTTCCGCATCCGCTCATATCCCTTCATGTAGGCATCCAGCTGGAAAATGTTCCGGATCCCTTTCCTGAACCAGTTCTCCGCCACCTTGGCGATATAACTCTTGTTGTTAAGCACCCGCCGCTGAAAGCAGTGCTGGAACAGAGAATACATGACATCCTCGTCAAAACGGAATTTTTCAAACCACTCGTCGATGTCCGTATACCAGGAAATGGACATCACACCCTGAAAAAACTTGTTGTTGATGGTGTTGATCAGGGAGATCCGCTTGGGGTCGTTCATCCGGGGATCCGCGTCCAGGCTGTTCCGGCGGCTGTATTGGCGGTGGATCTCCCGCTCCTTGAGATCGTTTAGCTGGATCCCCTTTTCTCCCTTGGAAATCAGGCCATTCTGGATGAACCAGTCCATAGCGGCGTCCAGGCGTTTGGGATCCATGTCCAGTGTCCGGGCGATATCCTCGAAGGAAGCCTTGCGGTTGTAGCGACAAAGGAAGAGCCAGTAAAGGTAGATCTTTACATAATCCCCCTCCATCATGGGCAGGTATTCGCTGATAAACACATCGGGCAGCAGGGTATCGGAGTATAGCATCGACTTGCGCTCTTCAAACAGCATTATCATCATCCCTTGCATCTTGCGTCTGTGGTTGACCTTGCCTGGCTGCCCGGTCCTGTCCGGGGGAATGACCCCCTGTATGGACGGCCTATGGGAAATAATTATAGCACAGCATATCCGAGGCAACAAGGAGCAGGAAACGGCACGGCAGCAACGGCAGCAGCAGCAGCAGCAGCAGCGGCGGCAGCAGCAGCACAGTGCATTCAGGAAGTCTGCTAGCTCAACACGCAGCTGGTCGATGGGTGCCAGGCACAATGAAGTGTGTGGGGCATGTCATGCT
>DOHE01000210.1 GCA_003535395.1 Clostridiales bacterium
CCCTTTGACACTTCAGCTGCAACATAATCAAAATGCGGAGTCGAACCCCGGATGACCGCGCCAAGGCATATAATCGCATCATATTTTTTCTTCTCACACATTTTCTGCGCAATGAGCGGGATCTCAAAAGATCCGGGAACCCATACGATGTCGATATCCTGTTCGTCCACACCATGCCGCACAAGCCCGTCCACCGCGCCTCCCAGGAGTTTGCTGCTGATAAACTCATTGAACCGGCCGATCACGATACAAAATTTCAGTCCCTGTGCGATCAAATTTCCTTCATAATAATTGACATTCATTGATCATCAGNNATTTAATATTTAATATTTAATATTTGATATTCACATCAATGTGTATTTTTCACTGTAGTATTGTTCAAAATATGCCCCATTTTTTCTTTCTTTGTCTGAAGGTAAAACCGGTTGGAATCATTCTCTTTCATTTGCAAGGGCAACCTTTCCGTGATCTCCAGTCCATACCCGCTCAAACCCACAAGTTTTTTCGGATTATTTGTCAGGAGTCGAATGCGTTTCACACCAAGGTCGCATAATATCTGGGCGCCGATCCCATAATCCCGAAGGTCTGGCGGAAATCCGAGCATCGTATTTGCTTCGACTGTATCTCTTCCTTCATCCTGGAGCTCATATGCGCGAATTTTATTCACAAATCCGATTCCCCGGCCTTCCTGACGCATATATAATAAAACCCCGCAGCCTTCTTTACTGATTTTTTCCATTGCAGCGTCCAGCTGCTGCCCGCAATCGCAGCGCAAAGAATGGAACGCATCCCCGGTCAGACATTCTGAATGTACTCTGACCAGCACGGCTTGGTCGCCCCGTGAAACATCTCCCTTTACAAGCGCAATATGATGTTCCCCGGTAATCACGTTTTCATAAGCCACGATAACAAATTCACCATATGATGTCGGAAGCTTTGCCGACGCACTCCTTTTTACCAGTTTTTCTTTATTTCTACGATAATGAATCAAATCTGCGACTGTGATAATTTTTAGCCCGTGTTTTGCTGCAAATTCCAGCAGTTGGGGAACTCTGGCCATTGTCCCGTCATCATTCATAATTTCACAAATCACACCGGCTGGGGGGAGGCCTGCCATGGATACCAGATCCACAGCAGCTTCCGTATGGCCCGATCTTTTTAACACTCCACCATCCCGCGCGACCAGGGGGAATACGTGGCCTGGTCTTACAAAGTCCTGGGATTTTTTCGCAGGATCGGACAACGCCTGGATCGTACGGCATCTTTCGTGTGCAGATATGCCGGTCGTAGAATCCTTGTGATCTACAGTCACTGTAAATGCAGTTCTCATCCTTTCCACATTCTGACTCACCATCAATGGCAGATTCAGTTCACATGCCCTGTCTTCGGTCATGGGAACACAGATCATACCCCGTCCATGTGAGGCCATAAAATTTACACATTCAGGTGTAACCTTGTTTGCGGCCATTAACAGATCGCCTTCATTTTCCCTGTCCTCATCATCAACAACCACGATCATCCTGCCATGGCGGATCTCTTCGACGGCTTCTTCGACTGAATTAAATCCCATAATGACCCTTCTTTCACCTTTTTTAGATAAAGCCGTTCTCTTCCAATAAATCAAGAGTAATTTCATGGTCATTATTCTTTTCTGTTTCTACTGACCGAAAATATTGTTTCTTGATGTATTTTCCAATTATGTCACACTCAATATTTACCAAATCTCCTGCTTTCAAGGATGTAAGCGTAGTCAACTGCGCCGTCAGCGGGGTAAGGGATACTTTGAAACAATTTTCATCTACATATGCAACAGTGAGGCTTGTACCATCCACAGCGATGGATCCCTTCGATACGATGTATCCTGTGATGGACTGGGGGACCGTCACTGCAAGCCAGACCGCATTATCCTCGATCCATTTTTCTGTTACTGTTCCCGTGCAGTCGATATGACCACTTACAAAATGCCCGCCGAACCGGTCTGTCAACTTCAAGGCTCTTTCAAGGTTGACATTTGTGTTGATACGAATTCTGCCAAGGTTTGTTTTTCGGAGGGTTTCGGGCATCACATCTGCCCAGAAACAGTCTTTTTTCGTATTTGTAACGGTCAAACAGATCCCGTTCACCGAAATGCTGTCCCCAACTTTCATATCCTCTGTGATTTTATGACAGGACAGAACAAGTCTGACAGCTCCCTTTTCGTGGATAATATTTTGTATTCTGCCTATTTCTTCGATCAAACCGGTGAACATTGTTATCCTCCCTTTGGGTAGCCTTCAATCAGAATATCCGTGCCACACATTGAAACATGGATATTCTCCAGGCTGAGCGCATCCTTCATCAAGCGGATCCCTTTCCCTTCAACAGGGGTCGGGGCTTTCGCACCGCCAATGATTTTTGGCGCGATGAAGACCAGCACTTTATCAACAAGCCCGTTCATAAGGGCTGAAGCATTCAATGTTCCTCCTCCTTCCAGTAAAACACTGTCCAGTTCCTGTCGATGCAATTCTTCCAAAAGCCTGGCAAGATCGATCTTCCCATCCGGGCCATCGGATTTAATGATCTCTACCCCGATGTTGATAAGTTTTGCTTCTTTTTCAGTATCCATTCTGGAAGTTGAGGCAACGATGATCCGTGTATTGTCAGTACGATTCAATACGTTGCAGCCCAATGGAATTCTTCCGGTACTGTCGACGATGATCCTGACGGGATTTCTCCCGTTTCTGCCTTCCAGTCTGGTTGTCAGGGACGGATCGTCTGCAAGCACAGTACGGATCCCCACGAGCACTGCCGAAACTCTTTCTCTTAATTTATGAACGTATTCTCTGGACAGGGTACCTGTGATCCATTTTGAATCACCAGTCGCTGCAGCAATTTTTCCATCCAGAGTCATAGCGGTTTTCAGGATCACAAACGGGCGTTTTCCGGTGATATAGTGTATAAACACTTCATTCAGATGTTTCGCTTCTTCTTCCAGTACTCCTGTGACGACTTCAGTACCGGCGTTCCTTAAAATCTCAATTCCTCTGCCGGACACCTTGGGATTCGGGTCGATCATCC
>DOHE01000232.1 GCA_003535395.1 Clostridiales bacterium
TCCCGGCTTCGTTGATACGCCGGAACCAGCGGGTGCTTTCTGCCGTGCTTTCCGGAACCAGGATGATGAGATCCGGCCGCGAGGCGACCGCCTCTTCCACCAGGGATGCCTGCCGCATCGGATCCCAGTCCGCCCACAGCACTTCCAGCCGGATCCGGTTGGCGGCAGCTGTGCTGGACAGTGCCCGGGCATACGCCATGGTATAGGGATGCCGTCCATGCAGCAGACAGATGATCCGCTTGCCTGTCGGCCCATCCCCGGGGCTCTCCGGGATATTCACCTTTGCCGTATTCCAGCCGGCATACTCCAGGTCATACCAGTGACGGGCATCCTCCTCGGGGAAAAGGGAAGGATCTCCCGGACGCTCCGGGATTTCCCGGACATGGCTGTCCCAGCAGGGCAGCAGAATCGGCGGCACATGCGTATTCATACCTGCATCTTACTGCCCGCCGCAGCGAGTGTCAAGGATGCAAAGAAGTGGATCAAGTGGATCTTTTCCGCAGCATTCCCGGAGACATTCCGGTGATCTGGCGGAATGTGCGCCACAGATGGCTCTGGTCGGAAAAACCCAGGCTGGCTGCAATCTGGCCAATGGATTTGGAGGAGTAAAGCAGTTCATATCTGGCCTTTTCGATTTTTTTAAGCAGCACATAAGCCATGGGGGAAGTCCCAGTGCAGGCTTTAAAATACCGGGAAAAGTGATAGATACTGAGGTTCACGGCGCCTGCCAGTTCTTTAAGCGCAATCGCGCTGTCCATGTGGGTTTCGATATACCGGGTCACGGTTTTTACCAGTTCCTCCGCCCGGGGATCGGACAGCGTCCGGTCGCCGGTGTCAGAGATTTGTATCATGCGGATCAGCACCTCATAGGCCAGGATGGAGGTGGTATAAAACCGGGAAGTACCGCCCTCCCGGTATGTCGTCACGATCTCCTCCAATCTGTCTGGCAGCCAGTGGTCCTCCACATGCAGTAACGGTCCCGCTGCATCATGCACCAGGGAGAAGATTTCCCTGGCCGTCCTGCCGGTGAAATGGAACCAGAGCAGCCGGCAGGGATCGTCCGGATCGGACCCGTACCGGTGCTTTTCATGCAGGTCCATGAGCATCACATCTCCGGCCTGCATCCGGTGCAGGATATCGAACTGTTCGGCAAAAAACTTGCCTTCCGCGACAAACATGACCACATATCCCGGATAATACACCCGGTCGATGAGAAACCGCGGATTGGATTCAATGATCCCGGCCAGTTCGCAGTACAGGGGCAGATGCTCTGAAGAAAAGGTCCCGGGGGAAGAGAAGACTCCCCGATTCTGCAGGTTGGATGTCATGCCGGATCCCTCCGTTTCTATCTGAACATCATAGCATTTTTGATGGAAAAACAGCAAGATAATTCTAATTTTGCGCAACCAAAGCAAAGACACAGGCCTGCTGGAAGTCTAAAATATACTGAGAGTATTCACCACCGGGAGGAATCAGAATGGCAGAAACAAACCTGGGCATATCCAGCAAGGATTTAAAAATCATCCGCAGCCTGGCGGAAAGGGTGCGCCAGATTTCAAAACAGCCAGAAATGGCGGAGCGGACCGCTGCCTGGACGGCCCACAATGACCTTGAGCAAAGCCGGCCCATGGTCCTGATCGAAATGGGGGGGCTGGGGCCGGAACTGGACCCGATGCTCCCGCTGGAATGCGAAGGGGACTTTGCCCGGGGGCTGGAACGGACGCTCCGGATGCGGATCTTCCAGTATGAGGAAGTGGGCGATGATTCCGTTGAGGATGCATCCTATGGTGTGAACTGGGCGGTATCCGGTACAGGATATGGGGTACAGATCAAAACACAGCGGGCCAGCGACAGTGCCGGCAGATCCCTGGGATTCCATTATGATCCCCCCATCCAGGACCTGCCTTCGGAACTAAGCCTGTTAAAGAAGAGGACGTTTTCGGTGGACAGGGAGAAGACGCAGGAGCAGGCCCGGAGAATGAATGAGATTTTCGAAGGACGGCTGGACGTCCGGATCACAGGCCGTTTTTGGTGGACATTCGGCATGACCTGGACGGCCATCTCCCTCATCGGTCTGGATCATTTCATGACCCATATGTTCGATGTGCCCGAAGCCATGCACCGCTTCATGGAGTTCCTGATGGAGGATCACATGGCGCAGGCGCTCTGGCTGGAAAAAGAAGGGCTTCTCACCCTGAACAACGGAAATGACTATATCGGATCCGGAGGAAGGGGATTTACCCGGTCGCTGCCCCGGGTGGGGCTTGATCCGGGCGAACCTGCCCGCCTGAAGGATCTGTGGGTACTGCTGGAATCCCAGGAGTCCGTCGGCATCTCTCCGGATCAGTTCGCAGAATTTATATATCCCTATCAGGAGAAACTTTCCCGGCTGTTCGGTCTGACCTATTACGGCTGCTGCGAACCGGTGCACAATCGATGGCAGCATATCCGGAAGATCAAAAACCTGCGCAGTGTCTCCATTTCTCCCTGGTGCGACCAGCGCATCATGGGGCAGGAGGTCGGACGCAGTTATGTCTATTCCAGAAAACCGGCGCCTTCCATGATCAGCATGGACCATTTTGATGAATCCCTTGTCCGGAAGGATCTGGAGGAGACCCTGGAACATGCCGGAAAATGCAGTCTGGAAGTCATCATGAAGGATCTGCATACTGTCAAGGGAGAAATCTGGCGCACCCGGAAATGGGTCGAAATCGCAAGGGAGATGTTGAAGAGATGATGAACGGCCGACAGGTGACAGATATACTGATCCGGAAAGGAAAGGCAGACCGGATGGGTCTGTTTGACAGCCCTTGGGGACAAACCGTGGAAAAATGGAGAAATGAAGGCCATTTGTGGGCGGTGGATCCCTCGACCGGAGAGAAAAAACCGGTGGATCCCGCAACGTTTTTCGGGTTTGATATGGCAGGGGTCGGCTGGTTCAACACGATCCCGGACAGGACATTTCATGAGGTGCTGGAAGAATCAGAAGAATGGACGGTGACCCGGGACGGCGCGGGGGCAGTCTTTAAGCGTTGGAAGAAGCGCCCGGGCACGCCGGAGCATATCGCATTCGAAATGAGCTCCCGGGAAATCTGGGAAACAAAATACAAACCGCATCTGCTCGCGCTGGATCCCGGTCGTTTCAATGCAGAACAGGTTAGACAAGCGGTCGCAGCACGCCGGGAGCAGGGCCGGTGGGCTTTCTCCGGGAATCTTTTCGTCTGGGAGATCTTGCGCAAAAGCCTGGGCGATCTTTGCATGTTTGAAAACCTGGCTGCAGATCCGGAGTGGATCCATGATTTCAACCAGACCTATACGAATTTCTTTAAGATACATTTCAAGGCGATTTTTGACCAGTGCGGAAAGCCGGACGGGATCTGGCTCTATGATGACCTGGGATACCGGAACGGCCTGTTTTGTTCCCCGCAGATGCTGGATGATCTGTTTACCCCTTATTATACTGAAATCGTTGACTTCTTCCATGAAAACGGCCTCCCGGTAGTGCTGCATACCTGCGGTGGAATCGAAGCCGCCCTGCCCCTGATCGCGCAGTGGGGTTTTGACGGCCTCAATCCCATGGAAGTGAAGGCGGGATGCGATGTGGTCCGGTTTGCCAGGACTTGGAAAGATCATTTCCTTTTTATCGGCGGCATGGACGCCCGGATTTTCGAGAGCGGGGACAAACCGCTGATCCGCAGGGAAGTGGAGCGGATCACCCGGGAGATGAAGGGGATGGGAGCCCGGTATGTATTCGGATCGGACCACTCCATTTCCACGAATGTGTCTTTTGATGACTTCCAGTACGCTATCGAAGTTTATCGCGAAAACATGCACTACCACGAGTAAACTGAAGGTCAAGCTGAAGGTGAAACTGAATTCACATCAACCTGAATTCACATCAACCTGAATTCACCCCCTGTTGCAGCGGATGCAAAAAGTATATAATAACAGCCTGAAAGCAGGGCTGTTATTATTTTATGGGGGGAACCAGCATGGCAGACGATCAGAGGCGGCCGAATATCCTTTTCATCCTGGCGGATGACCAGGGAGCCTGGGCGATGGGGTGTGCAGGCAATCCGGAGATCCATACCCCCTGCCTGGACCGACTGGCCGCTTCGGGGATCCGGTGCAGCAGTTTCTTCTGTGCCTCCCCGGTATGCTCTCCTGCCCGTGCATCCATCCTCACCGGAAGGATCCCTTCCAGTCATGGGGTTCATGACTGGATCCGGTCCGGCAACCTGGACCGGGAAGAGCTGACAGAAGGAATGCGGGAAGACCCGATTTACAGTGGAGAGCAGGGGATCGTCGAATATCTTGCAGGCATGACCGGGTATACGGATGTCCTTAATATGAATGGATATATCTGCGGATTATCGGGGAAATGGCACCTGGGGGCCAGTACTCGACGACAGAAGGGATTTGACTGGTGGCGACCGCTGCTTCGGGGCGGATGCGGGTATTATCAGGGTGATTTTTATCGGGATGGCATGACATTCAAACACCCGGGATATGTGACCAATGCCATTACCGACGGGGCGCTGGAATTTCTGGAACAGGCGGCGGGAAGGGAACAGCCTTTTTATCTCAGCCTGCATTATACGGCACCGCATACTCCGTGGGACCGGAACAATCACCCCCGGGAGTTTCTGGCTCTGTATGAAGACTGCCCCTTCCGTTCCTGCCCGAAGGAGCCGGTCCACCCCCTGCAGATCACCTCCTGTTCCATCGGGGATACAGAGGAACAGCGGAAGGACAATATCCGGGGATATTATGCGGCTATTTCGGCCATGGACGCCCAGATCGGCCGGGTGCTGGACCGCCTGGATGAACTGGGGATCCGGGAAGATACGCTGGTGATCTTCACCAGCGACAACGGGATGAATCTGGGCCATCATGGTATCTGGGGCAAGGGCAACGGGACATTTCCCCAGAACTTTTTTGATACCTCTGTGAAGGTCCCTTTTTTGGCTTCCTGGCCTGGCGTCATTCCGGAGGGCATCATCAGTGATGCGATGCTGAGCCATTATGATCTTCTGCCTACCCTGATGGATCTGCTTGGCATGGAGTTTCCCCCGGATGACCGGCTTCCCGGAAGGAGTTTTGCCGGCATCCTTCTCAGCGGGATGCCGGAAGAAGACCGGGATCCCGTGGTGATTTGCGATGAATACGGACCCGGCCGGATGATCCGGACCCGAAAATACAAATACATCCACCGTTTTCCTTACGGGCCTCATGAGTTTTATGATCTTGCTGCGGACCCCGGAGAACAGCAGAATCTGGCGGAGGATCCGGCCGCTGCCGGGGAAATTCAAAGGCTTCGGGCCCGCCTGACGACATGGTTCCTGACCTATGCCGATGAAGCACTGGACGGCACCCGGGAACCGGTGACCGGCATGGGCCAGCTGGGGATGGCCGGCGTTCCGGGCGAAGGCCGGGAGTCCTTTGTGACCCGTTTTTCCTACTTTAGCCACGACAAGGCGTATGATGTGCCCTGACACAGGATCTTGAACCGGGACCCGGACGCGGCAGTGTATGCATTTGATTTTTTACAGTAGGCTGCCGGGGATAAAGGCAGGCATTGAGTTGTGAAAAATGAAGGGGAGGCAGACCATGGCAGCAACTTTGTGGGATGTGGCAAAACAGACGGGGCTTTCCATCGCCACCGTTTCGAAATATATCAACGGGATCCGCGTGAAGGAATCCAACGCTGCCCGGATCCAGCAGGCCATCGATGAACTGGGCTATCGGGTGAACATGATCGCCCGGGGGCTCAAAACAAACCGTTCGATGACTGTAGGGGTGTTGATCCCCAGCCTGGTGAATCTGTTTTCCACCAGCATCGTTTCTGCCATTGAGCGTGTGCTTCAGGAAAACGGCTACAGTACGTTTATCTGCGATTACAATTCGGATCCGGAAATGGAAGAAAACCGGTTCCGTTTCCTGATGGACAAATCTGTAGACGGGATCATCATCATGCCCACATCCATCCCGGAGACCAGCCTCGACAGAGCTGTCCAATCGGGGATCCCGCTGGTCTCCATCGACCGGCCGCTGGAGGGCACGGATACCGTGCTCGTGGATAATTTTCTTGCCTCCTACGAAGCGACGCAGCATCTGATCCAGGCCGGACACCGCAGGATCGGGATCATCACCGGCCCCGGGACCATCTATACCGCAAGGGAGAGATACAGAGGATATATGCAGGCAATGAAAGATTCCGGGATCGATCCCGACCCGGCCTGCATCAGGCAGGGGGACTACGAGCTTCCCGGCGGCCATGCCCTTACCCGGGAGATCCTGGATCATACCGAACCTCCCACCGCCCTATTTGTCACAAATTATGAGATGACACTGGGAGCAGTGATCGCTCTGAATGAAATGAATGTCAGCATACCTCGAGATCTTTCCTTCATCGGTTTTGACAATCTGGAGATGGCACAGATCATCAAACCCCGGCTCACCATCGTGATGCAGCCCGTTGCTTTGATCGGCAAAACAGCGGCAGATCTGCTGCTGCGGCGCCTCAGCGGAGATATGCAGGATTTCCCTGTGCTGCACCGGTTGAAAACAGAGCTGATCCCGGGAGACTCTGTGATACAACCGAAATGACAGGGTCAGCCGATTCAGGGTCAGCCAATTCAGGGTCAGCCGATTCAATTTCTTAAACGTTTAAAAATTTCTTGACACACACACCCACAGCATGGTAAGATATCGCCATTAAAGTTAAACGTTTAATAATTAACGTTTAACATACAGGAGGAAAGCTGCTGTGGGAAAACTGCTGGGCATCGATATCGGTACTTCATCCTGCAAGGCGGCGTTGTTTGATCTTGACGGCACAGTGACAGCCTGGTCTTCCCAGCCGTATCCGGTTTATTATCCAAATCCGGGGTGGGCGGAGCAGGATCCGGAGGAATGGTGGCAAGCGGTCTGCCTTTGTATCCGGGAAGTGCTGCAAACGTCTGGAGTGGATGCCTGTGAGATCAAAGGTATTGGCGTGGATGGGCAAAGCGGGTCCACGATCCCGATCGATGTTCATGGAAGGGTAATGCACAACACGCCCATCTGGCTGGATACCCGGGGGGCCGGAATCTGCCGGAAAGCAGGCGATCGCATTGGAGAGGACCGGATCTTCAGCCTTTGCGGCAATCCCCTCAAACCATCTTACTGCACGCCCAAGATCCTCTGGTTCCAGCAGCAGCTGCCGGATGTATACCAGAATACATATAAATTCCTTCAAAGCAACAGTTTTATCGTCTACCGGCTCACCGGGAAGTGGTCTCAGGATCTTTCCCAGGGGTACGGATTCCACTTTTTTAATATGCGCAGCGGAAGCTACGATGGAGCCATGTGTGATGCTTTCGGCCTGCACATGGAAAAGTTCCCGGAGATTTTCCCATGCCATGGGATCGTGGGGGAGGTCACCGGTGCCGCGGCAGAGCTGACAGGGCTGAAGAAAGGGACCCCAGTGGTCGCCGGGGGGCTGGACGCTGCCTGCGGTACGCTGGGAGCCGGGGTGGTCCGGGAAGGGCAGACCCAGGAACAGGGGGGACAGTCCGGCGGGATGAGCATCTGCGTCGCGGAACCCCGCGGTCACCGTAAACTGATCCTGGGCTATCATGTCGTCCCACATCGCTGGTTGCTGCAAGGGGGAACCACCGGTGGCGGTGGGAGCATGAAATGGCTGAAGCAGACGATAGGGCAGACGGATGAAAGTTTTGAGGACTTGGATCTGCAGGCAGGATCAATCCCCCCTGGAAGTGACGGGCTGCTGTTTCTTCCTTATCTGGCAGGGGAGCGGTCCCCGCTTTGGAATGAAAATGCCAGCGGTGTATTTTTTGGGTTGAGCTATGACAAGCCCCGGGGCCACCTGGTCCGGGCGGTGCTGGAAGGGGTGGCCTATTCCCTGCGGCACAATCTGGAAACTGCCAGGGAAGCCGGTGTGGGTGCGATGGAACTTCGGGCGATGGGGGGTTCTGCCAACAGCCGGTTGTGGACCCAGATCAAAGCGGATGTGACCGGGAAGCCCATCGCCGTACCTTCCTCGGATACGGCCACAACGCTGGGGGCGGCCCTGCTGGCCGGGGTGGGGACGGG
>DOHE01000085.1 GCA_003535395.1 Clostridiales bacterium
TTTGCCTTTCTGGGACCGAATGGTGCTGGAAAATCCACCACGATCAATATCATTTGCACCATTCTGGGGAAAAGCGGGGGCCGGGTCCGCGTGGACGGCAATGAAGTAGGCCGGGAGGACGATGCGGTCCGTCGCAGCATCGGGGTGGTTTTTCAGAATTCCGTGCTGGATCATCGGCTCACTGTGCGGGAAAACATCCAGACCCGGGCTGCATTTTATGGAATCAGCGGCTCAGAATTTCACCGGCGGATGGATCACCTGGCAGATGTGACCGGCATCGGGGATTTTTTAGGCCGAAGATACGGGAAGCTGTCCGGCGGACAGCGGCGGAGGGCAGACATCGCCCGGGCGCTAATCAACACGCCCCGGGTATTGTTTTTGGATGAGCCTACTACCGGCCTGGACCCTCAGACCCGGCGCAAGGTCTGGGAAACGGTGCACCAGATGCAGCGCAGCGGGCAAATGACCGTTTTTCTCACCACACACTACATGGAAGAGGCAGCGGAAGCAGATGACGTGGCAGTGATCGACCACGGCCGCATCGTCGCCCGGGGCACACCAGCCCGGCTCAAAGAGACATACAGTTACGATACACTTCGGGTCATGCCCCTGGATAATGATGCTTTATCCGGGCAACTGAAGCAAATGGGGCTTCACGCCGATGCCCGGGGAGACCGGCTGGAGGTTCCCGTACGGGACAGCATGCACGCCCTGGGGATCCTCAAAGACATCGAAAAAAGCATCTCCAGCTTTGAAGTGCTGCAGGGGAACATGGACCAGGTGTTCATGCGCATCACCGGACGCAGCATCCGGGAAGAGGAGGATGAATGAAATGAGCGTCATTTCCAGACTTGTTGCCCGGAACCTGAAGGTTTTTCTGCGGGACCGGACCTCTGTATTTTTTTCCTTCCTGTCTGTGATCATCATTATCGGACTTTACGCCATTTTTCTGGGGAAGCTGCAGGTGAATGGGATCAGGAACGCTGTGGGGGATGTGCCGGGGGTGCGTTATCTGGTGGACGCCTGGATCATGTCCGGCCTGCTTGCGGTAAATACCGTGACCGTGGGGCTGGGAGCCCTGGGAATCATGGTGCACGATATGGAAAACCGGCTGATGCTGGACTTCCTGGTGGCGCCGGTGAACCGGATGAAAATCGTGGTCAGCTACCTTATTTCTGCGTGCACCATCGGATTTCTGCTCAGCCTGGTCACCCTGGTGGTCAGTCAAGTTTACATCGTATCCAACGGGGGCAGCCTTCCGGACGTCGCCGGACTGCTTAAAGCGGTGGGCATCATCGCCCTGTGTGTGGCTTCTTCTCTTTCCATCCTGTTTCTGTTTGTAACGTTTATTCACACTGAGTCAGCCTTCAGCACGCTGAGCACGGTGCTGGGGACCATGATCGGATTTGTCGCCGGCATTTATGTTCCGGTGGGAGTTCTGCCCCCGGCAGTGCAAAAACTGGTGAATGTTGTCCCCGTCAGTCACGGAGCAGCTCTTCTGAGGCAGATTTTTATGGAAAAGCCGCTTCAAACGGTGTTTCAGGGTGCCCCGGAGAACGTGGCCGCGGATTATATACGGGTCTACGGAGTCAGGCTGTTCTGGAACGATGTAGAGATCGGGATGCCGGTGATGCTGGGAGTGCTTGCATTATCCGGGCTGGTGTTCCTGGTACTTTCCATCTTCAGGCTCCGTCGCATGAAGGACCTGTAAGCCGGACCGGACCGGAATGCCCGGACCGGAATGCCGGGCCGGAATGGCCGGCCGCAGGGGCCGCGGGGGCCAGACACTGTATGGACCACTGCCCTCTGGCAGATACTACTTTCGCAGGAAATATGAAAAATGCGGAGGTAACCCTATGGCAAAGAAGAATTTGAAAAGAAACGACAGGAATGAGACGGCAAGATCAGCCAAGCCCTCGAACGACCCGCTGGGCGAGAATACGGATGCCATGGCGAAACAGGCAATGCAGCAAGGCAAAACACGCAACGGGGGAAAGCGCAAGAGCTGAAACACCCGGCCCCCTGTCAAAGGCGGATCCGGCACAGATTTATGGCATGCAGTAAATTGACACAAGGGGGAATATCGGAATGTTGAATGAGAGTTGCAGGGAATTTATCGACAAGCTGGCATCAGCTGCGCCCGTGCCCGGTGGCGGCGGAGCCTCTGCTCTGGTGGGGGCTCTGGGGGTTGCCTTGGGCAGCATGGTGGGAAACCTGACTCTGGGAAAGAAAAAATATGATAGCGTGCAGCAGGATATTCAGCGCCTTTTGGCGGATGGCAGGGCCCTTCAAGAAGAGATGGAGGAGCTGGTCACAGAGGATGCCATGGTTTTTGAGCCCCTGGCTAAAGCATATGGGATGCCGAAAAACACGGATGAGGAAAAACAGGAACGGGAGCGGGTCATGGAACAGGCGCTCCGCACGGCCTGCAGCGTGCCTCTGAAAATTATGGCCTGCGCACTCAAAGCCATCGCCATGCATGAGGAACTGGCGGAAAAAGGCAGTCGGCTGGCGGTCAGCGATGTGGGCGTGGGAGTGCTGTTTTGCAAGTCGGCGCTGTTTGGTGCCAGCTTGAATGTATATATCAATACCAGCTTGATGACAGATCGGGAGACCGCACACAAATTGGAGGGACAGGCGGACCAGATGCTCAAGCAGGGCGGGGAACAGGCGGACAAAGTGTACGCTGATGTAATGCGAGGGATCAGAAAATGAAACATTTGCTGAAAGGTTCTGAAGTTGTAGAGGCCATCAAGCAGCGCCTGACTGCAGAAGTCGCCCGCCTGAAGCAAGCCGGCGTGGAGCCCTGCCTTGGCATCGTACGGCTGGGTGCCCGTCCGGACGACCTTGCCTATGAANNCCAACGCTGTGAAGGGCTGGGGATCCAAAGCAGGATCTTCGAATACCCGGAAATTCTGGGCCAAGCGGAATTTCTTGAGGAGATCGGGAAAATCAACCGGGATGCTGCTGTGCACGGGATCCTCATTTTCAGGCCGCTTCCCGGGCAGATCGATGAAAATGCCATCAAGATGGCCATCGCCCCCGAAAAGGATGTGGACTGTCTGCACCCGGCGAATGTGGCCAAGGTGTTCGAAGGGGACGAAACCGGTTTCGCACCCTGCACTCCCGCTGCGGTGATGGAGCTGCTGGAGCATTTTGGGGTCGATGTGAAGGGCAAACGGGTGGTGGTGATCGGGAGAAGTCTGGTAGTAGGAAAACCGTTGGCCATGCTGCTTTTAAAAAAGCACGCAACCGTGACCCTTTGCCATACACGGACGGTTGACCTGGCCGGGACCTGCAGAAATGCAGAGATCCTGATCGCAGCAGCGGGCAAGGCGAAAATGGTGACCAAAGACTTCGTGTCTCCGGGCCAGACGGTGATCGATGTGGGCATCAATATGGATGAGAACGGGGCTCTTTGCGGAGATGTGGATTTCGAAGAGGTTTCCGGCATTCGGGACGCCATCACACCGGTGCCCGGAGGGATCGGCCCCATTACCACTTCGGTGCTGGCAGCCCATGTAGTTCGGGCGGCAGGGAAAAGCGCCGGCAGATAATACGCCACGCCGGCAGATAATACGCCACACTGGCAGGCTGGACGCCACGCTGGCAAATCCATAAAAGCGGGGGGATTTGAATGAAAATCGTACGTGTTCGCAAGGGAAACGAAACATATCATGCCCGGCTGGAGGGAGATCGGCTGGCCCGGCTCCGGGGAGACCTGTTCGGGGAAT
>DOHE01000153.1 GCA_003535395.1 Clostridiales bacterium
TTGGATCAGCGGTTCCTCCAGGCTGGCAAAAAACAGTTCAAGATACATGTGTTCCCGGTTCACCCGGGGATACACATAATTTTCTGCCCAGACCGCCGTGGCCTCTTGCAGCCACCAGGCTTCCACGGTTTCATATTCGATCATGCCGTGGTACTGAAAAATGTGGAAAAGCTCATGGGCAGTGACGGATTTCAGCTTGTCCCCCGAAAGGGACCAGTCCACATTGATATAGAAGCTGAGCAGATTTTTGTTCTCGTCCTGCAGGTAATAGGCCGCTCCGGCCTGGTTGCTGACAGCCAGCTGCAAATCGGTGAGGTAAACGGCCAGGTGCCGATCCGGATTAAGAGCTAGAAGCTCCTGAAACATGGGCCAGGCTTTCTCCAGGGCTTCTTTCATGTCCCGGGCCTTCTGCTCCATCGGGATCCCGTCCGCCGTCCGGGCGCTGTCATCATAGTAAATCGTTCCGGCATTCGCTCTGCCGGGGACGGAAAACGTAAGCGTCATCCACCGTAGATCCGCAGCCTGGACCACCCGGATCCGGGCCAGTTTTTGCAGGAGANNCATGCAATCCGGTCCATAGTATAGTGATCCGGGCCAGTTTTTGCAGGAGAGACTCCTGCCGGCTGTGGTTTTCGGGATTGAAAAAACTGTCCGGGTCATCGGGCCTCAGAAGGAAGGGCCTTACCTTTGCCTGGATTGCCGGGTCCAGCTGCCCGAATTGGTTGATGGCCCATTGAATATCCAGACGCAGGTCGTCGGAGGCAGGAGCGCAAGATCCGCCCGGCGCCCCGCGATAGGACTTTGCCAGCTTGTCCGGCGCATAAGCGGCGGTCAGCTTCATAAGGACCGCTTCTTCCTTTTTAAGGGCCCCGGAAGCCAAATCCCGATCGATCATCTGAAAACTGGTCAGCGAAGGGAGTTTCGGCCGGCTCTCCAAGTTTTCCCGGATTTCCGGGTCCTGACTTGTCAGGGCTGGGTTGGAAGTCTCTTTGCTGTTTCTGCACCCGGAAATGGCGATTTGCGCCAGGCAGAGTGCCGCAATGAGGAAAACAGCCGGTCCTGCTTTACGAAATCTGTGCATCCCTGTATTCCCCCCTCATTTGAGACCCTCAATATATGGTTGCATTATGTTGCATTATATTACATATCGGGCTTGACATGCAATCCGGTCCATAGTATAGTAGAGGTATCCGATCGCAGGAGACAGAATCGACGTACAAAAAACGCCAGCTGAATTTCCTGCGATTTTGTTTTTGTCAGGTCTACAGCGAAAATTAGTGTGATTAGTAAAAAACTTTCATACATAAAGGGTGTCACATGGATTCAACCAAACAACTGCAAGGACATAACGCCAGGCGCAGGGGCTGGGTTGTGGTTTTTGGCGGCCTGGGCGTCAACCTGGCCCTGGGTGTGCTTTATTCCTGGGGTGTTTTTGCCTCGGCTCTCAGGGCTTCAGGCTGGACGGCCACTCAGTCCCAGGTGCCCTACATGATCGCCTGTGCAGTCTTTGCCCTGCTGATGGTACCGGCGGGGCGGCTCCAGGACCGGCTGGGACCCCGGCTGGTGCTGCTGGTGGCATCGGTGCTGACCGGGGCAGGATTTGTATTATCCAGTATTTTTATGACCGTAGGCGGACTTTCCCTGTTTTACGGGGTGGTTTTCGGGTCGGCGATGGGGTTTGGCTATGCGGCCACCACGCCTACCGCTGTCAAGTGGTTCAGCCCGACACACAGGGGGCTGATCTCCGGCATCGTGGTCAGCGGCTTCGGCTTGGCGGGGATCTATGTAGCTCCGATGAAATCCTTGCTCATAGAACATTTTGGGTTGGAAAAAACTTTCCTGATCATCGGCATTGTGCTTTTTTCTGTCATTTTCCTGCTGCGCCTCATCATGGACAATCCCCCCGCAGGCTACCAGCCGGATCCGCTCCGTTCCGCCCCGGATCCGGTGAAAACCGGAAGGACGGGCAGGACCGGCAGGACCGGAAGGGACTTCAACTGGCGGGAAATGATGCGGACCTCCCAGTTCTATCTGCTTTGGAGCATGTTTCTGTTTGGCACCTTTGCCGGGCTGCTGATTCTGGGCCAGCTTTCCAATATCGGTCAGGAACAGGCGGGGATGACACCCGGGGAAGCTACCGTCATTGTAGTCCTTTACGCGGTCTTCAACTGGTTGGGGCGCATTTTTACCGGGCTGATCTCTGACAGGATCGGCAGGAAAGCCACCCTGCTGATCATCTTTCTAATTCAAACGTGCAGCTTCCTTTTGTTTTCCCAACTGACGACCCTCATGCGCCTGGCTCTGGGTACGGCCCTGGTCGCCTTTTCATTCGGCGGCATGCTCGCAAGTTTTCCAGCTCTGACGGCAGATTATTTTGGTCTGAAAAATATGGGATTGAATTATGGCTTGATTTTTACCGCCTGGGGTGTGGGCGGGGTCCTGGGTCCTTTCCTGGGTGGGCTGGTGCGGGACCTGACCGGCACCTACCGGGTCAGCTATATGATTTCCGCAGCCATCTGCCTGGCGGGTGCCGTGCTGAGCCTGATGACCCGGGCTCCCAAGAAACAGGATCCGGCATCCGACGTCAGTATTCAGCCTGAACCGGCATGACCCTGCAATTTCCCGGCATCCAGTATTTTAAACGTGGAAAGATGAAAATCCAGGATGCCTTCGTCCCGCATGCGTGCCAGTTCCCTGGACATGGAGGGGCGGGATACCCCCAGGTACTCAGCCATTTCATTCCGGTTGACAGAAAGACGAAAGAGGGGACTGCCTCCGGCACGAGCCTGCTGCTCCAGCAAAAACACACAGATTTTTTCCCTCATGCCCCGAATGGAAAGCAGATTTACTTTCTGGCTTAAGTCCAGGGCCTTTTCAGAAAGAATGCGAAGCATATTGGTCACCAGTCCATGATGGCTGGAACACGATTTGTGACATTGGCCAGTGATGGCTTCCGGCCGGATCAGCCAGGCCTTGCAGCCCGTGACGGCGGCGATGGTGGCAGGCCATACCGGACGGGGCATGAAGGCGGCCATTTCGCCAAAGAGGTCGCCGGGCTTCAGTTGACCAAGGATGATCCTGTCACCGCTGGCCATCTCCCGGGTAACCAGCGCTTTTCCGCTCATCAGTATCCCGATTCCTTCCATGGGC
>DOHE01000145.1 GCA_003535395.1 Clostridiales bacterium
CACGGAAACAAGTCCCAGTCTGCAAGGCAGCAGGCTCTGAATGATTTCAAACAAAGACGCACACGGGTGCTGGTAGCTACAGATATCGCGGCCCGGGGCATCGATATCCGGGAGTTGTCTCATGTCATCAACTATGATCTGCCCAACATACCGGAAACCTATGTGCACCGGATCGGGAGGACGGGGAGAGCCGGGTTGGGGGGGACCGCCCTGTCTTTTTGTGACATGGAAGAGAGGGAGTACCTTCGGGATATACAGAAGCTGATCGATAAAAAAATAGAGGTGAACCGGGATTATACTGAAGGGGCATGAATGCACGGCACAGACCACCTGCAGCGGGGCTGCAGGTATGCAGCGCAGCAGCGGGGCTGCAGATATACAGCAGGCACCTTGACAACGCTTCATGCCTGATTTAAAATGTTTTGAATCACTGAGAGAGGGGAGTGAGCCCATGGCGTTCTATTATCAGGAACCATCCAGGACATTCAGCGAATACCTGCTTATCCCGAATTTGACAGACAAAAAATGCCGACAGGAAAATGTATCCCTGACAACACCCATTATCAAATTTAAAGCGGGTGAAAAGTCTGCGATCGAACTGAATTACCCTGTAGCTTCCGCGATCATGCAGGCAGTGTCCGATCACAACATGGCTATCGCCCTGGCCCGAAGCGGCGGGATCTCTTTCATCTACGGGTCTCAGCCCATTGTGCAGCAGGCGGAGATGGTAGGTAAAGTCAAGAAGTACAAAGCAGGATTTGTGGTCAGTGCGGCCAACCTGACGCCGGACCATCAGCTGTCTGATGTGATGGCACTGAAAGAGAAAATGGGATATTCCACCATTGCCGTCACACAGGATGGTTCTCCCACCGGAAAGCTGCTGGGGATCGTGACCAGCCGGGATTATCGTCCCAGCAGGACCCCCCTGGATACCCGGGTCCGTGATTTTATGACTTCATTTTCTTCCCTGGTGTATGCCCGGGAAGGGATCAGCCTGTCTGCAGCCAATGACATGATCTGGGATCACAAGCTCAACTGTCTTCCCATTGTGGATGAAAAACTGAATCTTTGCTATTTGGTTTTTCGGAAGGATTACGACAGTCACAAGGAACATCCCAACGAACTGCATGATGCGGAAAAAAGGCTGATCACCGGCGCAGGCATCAATACCCGTGATTACCGGGAGCGGGTTCCGGCCCTGGTGGAGTCGGGCGCAGATATCCTGTGTATCGATTCCTCCGACGGATTTTCTATTTGGCAGGAGGAAACCATCCGTTACGTGAAAGATGCTTACGAAGGCCGGGTGCCTGTGGGTGCAGGAAATGTGGTGGACCGGGAAGGTTTCCTTTACCTGGCCAGGGCAGGTGCGGATTTTGTAAAAGTGGGTATCGGCGGAGGATCCATCTGTATCACGCGGGAGCAGAAGGGGATCGGCCGGGGGCAGGCTTCCGCGGTCATCGAGGTGGCACAGGCCAGAAACGAATATTTCGAACAGACAGGGGTTTATATCCCCATCTGTTCCGATGGCGGGATCGTGCATGATTATCATATGGCGCTGGCGTTGGCCATGGGTGCGGATTTTCTGATGCTGGGGAGGTATTTTGCCCGGTTTGATGAAAGTCCTACCCGGAAGCTGCGAATTGGAGGAAATTACGTCAAGGAATACTGGGGAGAGGGATCCAACCGGGCCAGAAACTGGCAGCGGTATGATTCGGGAGGCGACCAGAAGCTGGAATTTGAAGAAGGTGTGGACTCCTATGTTCCATATGCCGGAAAAATGAAGGACAACCTTGAGACCTCCATGAGCAAGGTGAAAGCCACCCTGTGCAGCTGCGGATCCCTTACCATCCCGGAATTCCAGCGCAATGCCAGGATCACCCTGGTCTCTGCCACCAGCATCGTGGAAGGCGGCGCGCATGATGTCATCACCAAGGAAAGCAATATGGTGACTTTCAATCCCTGATCCCGGGGCAGAATTCTATATGACACTTTCCAAGGGAGAAAACATCGAAAAGGAGACTCTGGTATGCCAAAAAGAACCGATATAGACAAAATTATGATCATCGGATCCGGACCGATCGTGATCGGTCAGGCCTGTGAATTTGACTACTCCGGGACCCAGGCCTGCAAAGCCCNNTGACCGATCCGGGCATGGCAGATGCTACATATATCGAACCGCTCAATGTGGATCGCCTTGCGGCCATCATTGAAAAGGAAAGACCCAATGCGCTGCTGCCCAACCTGGGAGGTCAGTCCGGCCTTAACCTGAGCGCAGAACTGGCCAAAGCCGGGATACTGGAAAAGTACCGCGTCAAGGTCATCGGCGTTCAGGTGGATGCCATCGAACGGGGAGAGGACCGAATCGCTTTCAAGGCACAGATGAACCGACTGGGGATTGAAATGCCCCGCAGTGAACCGGCCTACACGGTGGAGGAAGCAGAAGCCATCGCCCAGGGACTGGGCTATCCGGTCGTGATCCGGCCAGCCTATACCATGGGAGGCACCGGGGGTGGCCTGGTATATAACGTGGAAGAACTTCGGATTATCGCCAACCGGGGCATTGCGGCCAGCCTCATCGGCCAGATATTGGTGGAGGAATCGGTCCTGGGGTGGGAGGAACTGGAACTGGAAGTGGTCCGCGATTCCAAAAATCAGATGATCACGGTTTGCTTTATTGAAAATATCGATGCTATGGGGGTTCATACCGGAGATTCCTTTTGCTCTGCGCCCATGCTCACCATTTCAGAGCAGTTGCAAAAACGGCTTCAGAAACATGCTTATGATATCGTGGAAGCCATTCAGGTGATCGGCGGGACCAATGTCCAGTTTGCCCATGACCCCANNCCCTGGCCTCCAAGGCCACCGGATTTCCCATTGCTCTCATATCCTCCATGCTCGCCGCAGGACTTACACTGGATGAGATCCCCTACTGGAGAGATGGGACCCTGGATCGGTATACTCCTTCCGGAGATTATGTAGTCATCAAATTCGCCCGTTGGGCGTTTGAAAAATTCAAAGGCGCCCATGACAAACTGGGGACGCAGATGCGGGCGATCGGGGAAGTCATGAGCATCGGCAAGAATTATAAGGAAGCCCTCCAGAAATCGATCCGTTCCCTGGAAAAGGG
>DOHE01000052.1 GCA_003535395.1 Clostridiales bacterium
TGGCAACAGCTCCTTTATCCCGATTACTGCATCGGGTAGTGGCTGCCACCCCCTGCTTCACCATCCGAATGATGCCCTTGGGACAGGAGGCCACGCACATGGCACACGCGGTGCATTTTTCCTCGTCAATGAAAGCCACCCCGTCCACTACCCGGATCGCCCCAAACTGGCAGGCTTTGACACAGTCTCCTATCCCCAGGCAGCCATAGGGACATTCCATGGAACCTCCGTACAGCAGCGATGCCGCCGCGCAGCTCTCAATGCCTTCATATCCGTATTTCCGGCGGCTCCGTTCCGGCGTCCCCTTGCACAGCACCCGGGCCTTTTTGGCGCCCTTGTCCTGCACGGTGACCCCCATGATCGCTCCCATTTCCCGCGCCACCGGATCACCACCGACCGTGCACAATGTCGGAGCCGCCTGCCCGTATACCACCGCCACCGCATACGCGTCACAACCGCTGTAACCGCAGGCTCCGCAGTTGGCGCCGGGAAGAATCTTCCGCACCTGTTCCACCCGGGGATCCACCGGCACATCAAACCTTTTGGAAACATAGGCAAGGATCAGCCCGAACCCCAGCCCAAGCACTCCGATGATCGTTACAGGAATCAAGATCTGCAAATCCATGCCTCCTTTATGTAAACAGGCCTTTGAAGCCAAAGAAAGCCAAAGAAACCAGTCCAGCCGCCACCAGGGCGATGGGCAGTCCCTTCATGTTTTTAGGTATATCACAGTTTTCTATCTTTTCTCTGACCCCGGAAAAGATCACCAGTGCCAGCATAAACCCAAGACCCGCTCCGATACTGTTCACTACCGACATAATAAAGCTGTATCCTTTGTCGATGTTGAGCAGTGTCACACCCAGTACGGCACAGTTTGTGGTGATCAGGGGAAGATAAATTCCAAGAGCCTTGTAAAGCGGAGGCATGAACCTTTTCAGAATGGTCTCCACAAACTGCACCAGAGCCGCGATCACCAGAATAAATACCAGAGTCTGCAAATAGGCCAGGCCCCGGGGCACCAGAATGTTATTGTAAATGGGCCAGGTCACCGCTGCTGAAACCACCATGACAAAAATGACGGCACCGCTCATTCCCAGCGCCGTATTCAATTTTTTGGATACCCCCAGGAAAGGACAAATTCCCAAAAACTTGGATAATACAAAATTGTCCACCAGAATGGCGCCCACCATGACAACCAGAAATTCTCTCATTATCTATCCGCCTCCCCCTTTGCTGCAGGGCAGCCGTCTTTGTCCCCGCAACCCGCACAGCTGCATCCCGGTTCATCTTTCCCGGATGGAAGATCCAGGCGGGCGATCAGTTTGCCGAATCCGCCCATGAGAAGGCCAAAAACCAGGAATCCTCCGGGGGGCAAGATCGCCAGGGTGACCGGATCGATGACGCCGTTCAGTATCGGAATGTCAAACCAGGTCCCGTTGCCCAAAATTTCCCGTATGGAGCCCATCACCAATAGTGCCAGGGTAAAACCGATCCCCATTCCGATCCCGTCCAGTGCTGATCTCATGACACCGTTCCTGCTGGCAAACATCTCTGCCCGCGCCAGTATGATGCAGTTGACCACGATGAGGGGAATAAAAATGCCCAACTCTTTGTCCAGCACCGGCAGCCAGGCTTTGAGCGCCAGTTGAACGATGGTGACAAATCCGGCGATAACCGTGATGAATGCCGGGATCCTCACCTTGTCCGGGATGATGCTGCGAAGCAGTGATATAACAATATTGGAACCGACCAGCACGAACGTAGCCGCCAGCCCCATGCCCAGCCCGTTACGGGCCACAGTGGTCACCGCCAGGGTAGGACAGGTCCCCAGTACCAGGCGGAATATGGGATTTTCCTTAAATATACCGTTGATGAAAACCTGCCGGCCCTTGACGCTATTTGCCATGATCCGTCCCCTCTTTTCCGGTGATTACGGCAATCGCCGCCAATGCGGTATTGACTGCCCTGGTCACAGCCCTCGACGAGAGGGTCGCTCCGCTTACCGCTTCGATCTCTCCGGACTTTGCAGTATTTTTGACCAGTACAAACCCACCGGCCGGAGCCTCTCCCTGGAACTGGCCCAAAAATGCATCTGAATAGGTCTTTGTTCCAAGGCCCGGGGTTTCATTGGCTGAAAGGATCCTGATCCCTTGGATTTTTCCATCTGCTGTGATCCCTGCCATGATGACCAGGTTTCCTGCATATCCGCCGGCGGCACTGGTGACCACATAACCGGACACCTTGCCTTCGGTCATGCCTTTATAAACAGACAGCACATCTGCCGGGATCTCAGTCATTGCATCAAAACTTTCTGTTCCCGGCAGCACCCATTGCCGCAATGCCACAGCATCCATCGCTGCTCTGTCGGCGATGATATCACGGGTGACTTCATATGTCCCCGCCAATGCGGCAGTCGTGAGGGCACAGATCAGAAACAGGACCAGTGCCGGTTTCAGTAAATCACGCATGGGCTGTGCCGCCTCCCTTCTTCGGTGTGCCAAAAGGTTTCGGCAGTGTGTACCGGTCAATAAGGGGAACCAGAATATTCATGATCAGGATGGCAAAGGAAACGCCTTCCGGATATCCTGCGAACAGCCGGATCACCCCGGTGAGAAGGCCACATCCGACCCCCATGATCCATTTGCCCCGGGTAGTGATGGGAGAGGTGGAATAATCGGTGGCCATAAAAAAGGCTCCCAGCAGGATCCCTCCCGACAGGATATGATACAGGCCATCTCCGGTAAATATGCCCGATGGCCCTCCGGCGGCCCAGGTAAAAAGCAGGGTCATGCCAAGAAAAGACAAAGGGATCACCGGCGAAATGACCCGCTGCACCAGCAGGTAAAGTCCACCGAGCAGCAGAGCCAGGGCAGAGGTTTCCCCGATGCATCCGCCCACGTTCCCCAGCAGCAGATCTATGTATTTAGGCATATCCGGCAAAACCCGGCCCCCGGCCTCCTTAAGCAGGGCCAACGGGGTAGCCGTGGTGATCAGGTCCGCTCCGTCTCCCCGGATCGCCCACCGGGTCATGGGTCCCGCAAAAGAAATCAACAGGATGACCCGGGCAGTCAGCGCCGGATTCATAAAATTCTGCCCGATCCCTCCGAACAGCTGCTTGACCAGCACGATAGCGAGAAACCCTCCGAATACAGCCATCCAGACAGGCAGTTGAGGCGGCAGATTCAATGCGAGCAGCCAGCCTGTCACCACTGCGCTCATGTCCTGGATGGTCATATCTCTTTTTAATAATTTTCGGATCCCGTATTCAGAAATCACGCAGGCAGCGATCGATACCGCCGTCAGCACCAGGCTTCGGACACCGAAATAGATATACGCAGAAAGGGTAGCCGGCAACAAGGCCACCAGCACATGGATCATGATCCGGCGGCTGGAGTCGTTGCTGCGGATATGGGGAGAACTGCTGATGATCAATTCGCTCATTGAACGGAACCCTCCTTGGCGGACGCCTTTTTCAGCTGCCATTTTGCCAGGCGCATGGAATGCGCCAGATTTCGGGCAGCCGGACAGATGTAAGAGCAGCAGCCGCATTCGATGCAATTTATGCTGCCAAGTCTGAGGAGCTGATCCACATCCTCCCGCAAAGCTGCCTGATTGATGGCTGCAGGGATCAGATCCATGGGGCAGACCTCCACACATCTTCCGCACCGGATACAGGATGTTTCTTTTCCCCGGTCCGCTGCTTTGGCGTCAAAAGCCAGCAGGGCGTTGGTATATTTCATTACGGGCATATCCAAAGAATACAGGGCCGTGCCCATCATCGGTCCGCCCATGATAATTTTGGCAGGTTCCCGTGTAAATCCACCGCAAAATTCAAATACCCTGCCCACCGGTGTTCCCAGGGGCACCACTGCATTACCCGGGCGTGCGACGATATTTCCGTCTACAGTGACCCGTCGGGTGATCAGGGGAATTCCTGTGCTTAAGTAAGAGGACAGGAACGACACGCTGTTTACGTTCATCACCACGATGCCCACATCCAGAGGCAATCCGCCCGCAGGCACCTTGCGTCCGGTCAGACTGTAAATCAGCATTTTCTCAGCGCCCTGTGGATACCTGGTTTTCAATATCTGTACCGTGATTCGCGGGTCCTTTTGGATAAGTTTCCGCAATTTGTGAACTGCTTCCGGTTTATTATCCTCGATGCCGATGATCGCCTGGGGAATGGATAGATGATCCAGTATCTGCTGGATGCCATCGATGATCCCTTCAGCATTTTCCATGCATTCCCGATAGTCCGAAGTGATATAGGGCTCGCATTCTGCGCTGTTCACCACCAGCAATTCTGTTTTTTTGCCCGGAGGAGCCTTCAGTTTCACATGCGCGGGAAAACCTGCCCCACCCAAACCGACCAGTCCGGAATCGGCGACTGCCTGGAGGAATTCCTCCGGGGTACTGTGTTTGGGCCGGCTGATCCCCTCCCACATCTCCTGCAAGCCATCCGGAATGATTTCCACTGTCTCTACCCGGTTGCCTGCAGGGAACATGAGCGCTGTAATGCCGGATACAGTGCCGGAAACGCTGGAATGGACGTGAGCGGACACGTATTTTTCCGCCTTGCCCAGCAGCTGTCCCACTTTCACCCGGTCTCCCCGGGCAACCAGCAGGCGACAGGGGGCCCCGATGTGCTGCTGCATGGGCATCAGTATCCTGTCCGGCAATGTTATTTTTTGTGACATGCAATCATGGGTCCCCTTATGATGAGAAGGGTGAACTCCTTTATTCACCCATTTTTTTCCATGCATCTCTCTCCTGCCCCTCCCCGAATCTGTCGGGTCCCTTTCATTTTATTTACTCAGATCCGTCTGATATTCGCACCCAGTGCCGCTAATTTTTCACTGAATTTCTCATATCCCCTGTCAATGTACCGCACATTTTCCACAGTGGTCTCCCCGGAGGCCACCAATCCGGCGATCACCATGGCCGCCCCGGCCCGAAGATCTCTGGCGTCCACGCTGGTGCCGGTAAAATGCACCGGTCCGCGAATGATGGCGATCCTTCCCTCCACATGCATATCCGCTCCCATGCGGCTTAGCTGCTCTACATACTGAAACCTCAGGTCCCATACACTTTCATTGATGGTACTGGTGCCGTCCGCCAGGCAAAGCAGCACAGCCATTTGCGGATGCAGATCCGTGGGGAATCCCGGGTATGGCAGGGTCTTGATGTTGGCTTTGCGCAGCTGGCTATGGCGCAGTACCCGTATCGAGTCCCCGTCCTCCTCCACCTCTACACCTATTTCACTCAGCTTTGCTGAAAGTGATTCCATGTGTTTTGGAATGACATTGTTCACTGTGACGATCCCCCCGGTAGCCGCCGCTGCGATCATCAGGGTTCCTGTCTCGATCTGGTCCGGGATCACCGCATGGGTGAAGTTCCCGTGGAGCCTGGACACTCCCCGGATCCGGATCACGTCTGTTCCGGCTCCTTTGATGCCGGCCCCGGCGGCGTTTAGAAAGTTGGCCAGATCGACCACATGGGGTTCCTTGGCTGCATTTTCAATTATAGTGGTGCCTTCTGCCATGACGGCTGCCATCATCAGGTTGATGGTGGCTCCCACACTGATCACATCAAGATAAATAGAAGCGCCTTCCAATTTCAGCGCCTTTAAGGTCATCAGCCCGTGCACCATGTCGAAACTGGCTCCCATGGCTTCAAAACCTTTGATATGCTGATCGATGGGGCGGTATCCAAAATCGCATCCCCCCGGCATGGGCACCTGAGCTTCCTTGAAACGACCCAGCAGAGATCCAAGCAGATAGGAAGACGCACGTACGGATTTCGCTTCGGAAAAAGGAGCGGCAAAGCTTTGTATCCCGCTGGTGTCGATCTCCAGGCTGCCATTTCTTTTGTCATGGTCCACCTTGGCTCCCAATTTGTGCAATATGTCTATCATGACACAGACATCACTGATGTCCGGTATATTTTCGATTCTGCAGGCTCCGTTAAGGAGTATCGCCGCAGGGATGACCGCCACCGCGGAATTTTTTGATCCGCTGGCACTCACTTCGCCTTTGAGCTGACAACCCCCGCAAATCTGTAATTTATTGTCCAAACTTCAGCCTCCTTTCAACCTATGGATTATATCAGGCTTTACATATGAATTCAATTCAAAAGTGCTCAATGGCTCAGTCCAGAGTTTTCCCTTTTGTTTGCCTTAACTTACGGTCCGGTGGAAAGTCGCAGTCCCGAACCGCAATGATAATACACTTCTGCTTCATCCGTATCCACCCGCCACACCGGTACCGGGTCCAAATAACCCGAAATACGCTTATACCCAAGCCGCACAGCATTCACAGCCATAAAATCCATGGAATTAAGCAGCAGTACTTTGTATGCCGGCAGTACGGCAACGGT
>DOHE01000126.1 GCA_003535395.1 Clostridiales bacterium
CCTGCTCTATACCTGGGGCAAAGTGCTGGGTGGAGATTTTCTGGGACTTTTCGCTTACTACATTTCCAGCCCGTTCTCTCTGCTTGTACTGCTTTTTCCCAAGGATCATATCACAGAGGCCATGGCAGCCCTCACGCTCCTGAAAACCGGGATGGCCGGGCTTACTTTTTCCATTTATCTGATGTCGTCCAGAAACAGCAGGGGCTTTCGGGTGACGGCATTTTCCGTGCTGTATGCACTGATGGCGTATATGGTGGTTTACTCGTCCAACGTGATGTGGCTGGACGGGGTGATCTGGCTGCCCATGATTTTCCTGGGCATTGAGCGGATGGTGTCAGGCCGAAGAGGCATCCTGTATGCGGTGTTTTTGTTTGTCACATTGATTTCCAATTACTATATCGGGTATATGGTATGCATCGCATCCCTGCTTTACTTTCTATACCAGGCGGGCCTTCGGTGGGGTATCGGCGATCCGGGACCCGTCCCAGCCCGGCGTGACTTCTTCCGGAAACTGGTCCGTTTCCTGGGAATCTCCCTGCTCACTGCCGGTTGTGCCGCATTCCTGCTGATCCCGATTTTTGTCTCTCTGAAGGCCGGGAAGATCGCCTCTGAATGGTGGCAACTCATTCCTTCATCCTACTATCCATTCTATGACCTGATCCCCAAGATGTTTGTGGGAGCTTACGATACGATCAGCTTCGGGCTCCCCAACATCTACTGCGGGGTGCTGCCTCTTTTGCTGGTGCCGATGTATTTTTACACCCGGGGAAAGTCTCTGCGGGAAAAACTGCTTACCGGCGGTCTGTTGCTGTTCTTCCTGCTGAGTTTTAACCTGTCCACCCTGGACATCCTGTGGCACGGGATGCAGCCGCCCATGTATTTCGTAGCCCGGTATTCCTTCATTTACTGCTTTTTGCTTCTTAGTATCACGGACCAGGTCTGGCAGGAAAGGGACCGGTGGCAAACTTCCCGGCTGCTCAAGGTTTATGCGATACTGCTGGCGATCGTGTTCCTGACGGAGAAGTTTGGCTTCGGTTTTCTCCAAAACGGGGAGATCCTCATCACCGCGACAGTCCTGACAGTCTGTCTGCTGCTGTTGGTTTTTTTAAAAGGCAGGCCTGGGCGCGAACGTGCTGCAGCAGCGCTGCTGACTTTGCTGGTGCTTGCGGAAACTGGGGCCGGCACCATTTTGCTGTTTGCCCGAATGCAGCAGGAGTGGGGATATAAGGAGCGAAGTTCCTATACAGACTATATCGAAGAAACCTCTGCGGCTGTTGAAGCCGTTGAAATACAGGATTCCTCCTTCTACCGGATGGAAAGGACCTTCTGGCGTACGCATAATGATTCCCTTTCCCTGGGCACCCGGGGCACCGCTCACTACAGCTCCACCTTTGAGAGCCGGATCATGGATTTTATGGACAAACTGGGATTTACCAGAAATTATTACTGGATGGATTATTCATCATCCCTCATCACGGACAGCCTGTTTGGCATCAAGTACCTGCTCGCAGAAACTCCCCCTCACCCGGCCTATACGGATATGGGGGATCATGGCAGTTTCCATGTATACCAAAACCCCTGGGCGCTTCCTCTTGGATTCATGGCAGATGAGGGCCTGACCGCGCTGCATCTTTCCGGCGGGAATCCATTCAGTGCTCAGGAAGCTCTGCTGGCGGCGATACTGCCGTCCGAAGGCAACGGGTATTATAAAACCGCCCGGTATACCCTGAGCACGACCAATATCCAGGCCACCCGAGATCAAAACCAGACAGGGTATGCCCGCATCCGCCAAGGGGACGAGGCCTGGCTGGAGTATACGGTCACGGCGGACAGCCGCCAGCCGCTTTATGCCTGGTTCGAATCGTGGTGTCTTACCAACGGCGAACTGATCGTCAACGGCGTTTCCCAGGGCGAGATCTTAAACCCGGATCATTATCGGCCAATGCTGCTGGGAATTTTTGAACCCGGGGAACGGGTCCGGGTACGGATCAAACTGAAAGACACCTGTGTGTATATCCGAAGCAGTGTGTTTTCCCACCTGGATACGGACAAGCTGGATGCAACAGTGCGCACATTGAAATCCCAACCGCTGGAGATCAAACAGTGGAGCGATACCCGGATCCTGGGTGAGGTGGAAGTGACCGACCGGACCTTCCTTTACACGTCCATCCCCTGCAGTCGCGGATGGCGCGCCTGGGTGGACGGAGCCGAAACAGAAACGGTGATGTTTGCCGATGCGCTGCTTGGACTTTCATTGACACCGGGCAGGCATACGGTGGAGCTTCGATATTTTCCTCCAGGCATGCGGGAGGGGATATGGATTTCCGTATTTTCCCTGAGTGGATTGCTTTTGCTGTTCTTCCTGTCAGATAAACGCGGGGCCGGCCACAGGCGCTTGCGCAGACGCAACGCTTTTGCCGGCAGCAACGCCTTGGTTGACAACGGCGGCGGGGAGGTCAGCCACAGCGGCGGGGAGGTCAGCCACAGCGGCGGGGAGGTCAGCCACNNCCACAGCGGCGGGGAGGTCAGCCACGGGGCTTGAAAATCAACGCGGTTAGAAACCCAAAGATAATAGCCGAGGAGATGCCGGCACTGGTGATTTCAAATATCCCGGTCAGCACACCGATGATCC
>DOHE01000207.1 GCA_003535395.1 Clostridiales bacterium
CCGATCTCCCGTATTTTTTGCCCCCGGGGCAGTACCGGCAGCGCATGCACGGAGCTGACATACACCAGCTTTGCTGCGCGGGTGGCCAGGCACAGATCCACGATGTTCCGGGTCCCCGTCACATTTACATCATACATGGGCTTGGAAAATGAAGAACAAGTGCTCACGATCCCCGCACAGTGGATCACCACCGCCCGGATCCCGCTGCCCACCGCAAAAAACCGGGTCAGGGACTCTTTGTCCAGCAGATCCCCGGCGATGATTTCCGTTCCGGGCGGGATCCTGCTCGTATTTACATCCCCGGGCAGCACAAGGGCGCGGACTTTGCAGCCTTTTTCCGTCAGCCGGCGGACGATCACATGCCCCAGGTGCCCGGTGGCACCGGTAACAAGATAGATTGTTTTCACAGATATCGTTTTCATGGTATTATCCAAAGTCTTTCCAACGGCTTCCCAACGGCTTCCCAACGTCTTCCCAATGGCTTCCCTGTTGATTTTCCATTACATATATAGTATATTTTTGGTGGGTCATTTATTCAATCATCAGATCGGGCGGACCTGTGCAGGAACAGACAAACCGGGCTGATTGTGTCGGAAATCGCGGAAATTTTATCTGATATATAAAAAAGGAAGTGGAGCTGCATGGATGCGAAAAAAACCGACCGCCGTACACGCTATACAAAAACCGCCATCCGGCAGGCCCTGCTGGAACTGCTGGGCAGCCGCCCCATCGGCCGGATCACAGTCACCGATATCTGCAAACGCGCGGAAATCAACCGCGGCACTTTCTATTCCTATTACACCGACCCATACCATCTGCTTTCGGGGATCGAGAATGAACTGCTGGAAAAAATCAAAATGTCCATGGAAAATTCCATGGTCCATGGAAAAATCACGGATCTCCTGCTGGAAATTTTAAAAGCCATCCAGCAGAACGCCGACTTATGCAGGAACCTGTTCAGTGAATACGGGGACAAGCAGTTTATCCGGCGCATCATCGATATTTCCCGTGACCGGGGCATCGCGGAATGGAAAGCCATTGCCGGAAATGCACATCCGGATACGCTGGAGCTGCTTTACAGTTATACGGCGGAGGGGACCGTGGGCATCATCCGGGTGTGGCTGCAAAGCGGGATGAAGCAGAGTCCCGCGGAGCTGGCGGATCTTATCGACAAACTCATCCATCACGGTATCCGCGCCATATTGTACAAACGACCCTGAATCCTGACATACCGGTTCAGGGGATTTTGACTCGTACTTTATAATGCCGAAACCAGAAATCCAGCTGCAGCAGCCAGGCCATCTCCTGAGGACGGGACATCAACTGGCCGAACCAGGTTTTGTCGGACCGGGACAGGATCGACGGCAGCGCATCCTTATGCAGCATCCCGGCCAGGATGGAGCCCGGATCCGACAGCCGTTCCTTAAGCAGTGCTTCAACGATGCCCGCATACTCCGGATTCCGTGTTTTTGGATAAGGGCTTTTCTTTCTGTACAGGATCCGGTCCGGCAGAAGACCTTCCGCCGCTCTGCGCAGAAGCATTTTCTCCTGGCTGTTCTGGTATTTGTATTCCCACGGCAGGTTGAACACATATTCCAGCAGGCGGTGATCAGAAAACGGCACCCTGACTTCCAGTCCCGATGCCATGCTCATCCGGTCCTTCCGCTCCAGCAGTTGAAGCATGAACCAGCGCACGGACAGCCAGGTGGCCAGCCGGCTTTTGCGCATCGGTTCCGGATCTTCCGTCAGTCCCGGGCACCTTTGCACTTCTTCCCGGTACAGCTGCTGCATGCATAAATATCCTTCTCCGGGTTTGGCGATCTGCGGATCGAAAAGGGAAACCCGGCTGAAGGCATCGTGGATCCAGGGGAAAAAGCCATTATCCTGGAGATCCCTGCGGTAAAACCATGGATAACCTCCGAAAACCTCATCTGCGCATTCCCCGGATAATGCCACGGTATGTTCCCGTTTCACCTGTCTGCAGAAATACAGCAGCGAGGAATCGATGTCCGCCATGCCGGGCAGATCCCGGGCGACGACGGCGGCTTCCAGCAGTTCTGCGACCTCCCGGGAGGGGGCGGTAAGAACATGGTGGCGGGTTTTTAACCATCCGGCCAGGTAAAGGGCGTAGGCGTCATCGCTCTGGGGCTGAAATTCCGTGCGGGTGAAGTGTTCCGCATTTCCTTCATATTCAAAGGAGTAGGTGTGAAGCATTTCTCCCCGGCTCGTCGATACACGGGAGGCTACGGACGAGACGATGGAGGAGTCAAGTCCCCCGGACAGGAACGTGCACAGGGGGACATCCGATACCAGCTGTCTCCGGATAGCGTCCAGCAGCAGGGACCGGGTTTTGTCCACTGCCTCTTCCTCCCGGTCTTCCACGGGGAAAGCCTGCAGTTTCCAATACCGGGAAAGTTTCAGTCCGCCCTCCCGGTTAAAAAATCCGTGGTGTGCGGGCGGGATTTCCTTAATATTTTGAAAGACGGCATGTTCGGCCGGACGCATGGGGGAGAGAAACAGCAGGTCCCAAAGCCCTTCCT
>DOHE01000141.1 GCA_003535395.1 Clostridiales bacterium
GAGAACCTGCTAACCCCTGCTGCAGCGCTTGAGCAGCTTAGTCCTGAGCTGCTCAGGCAGGTGGAAAGCAAGTATGATCCCATACGGATCCCCTATGGCATGGTCACCGGCGGTCAGCCTTTTGCAAGGATCGCCCGGGGACTGGACTATTATCTGATTGCTGGTTTTACCGGGCAGGAAGCCTCACGGCTGACCCGGGGAAATCGGTATACTGTCAAATTCAACGGGCTGGATACCCAGGTGGAGGCTGAAGTCGTCAACAGTATTCCTGCTGAAGCAGGCAAGACTTATGTGGTGCTGCGAACAGACCAGGCCATGGCGAAAACCGTTTCATTGAGGAAGATCGGAATCGAAATCGTGCTGGGAGATTATACAGGTTTGAAAATTCCTCTGTCCGGGCTCAGGGATCTTGACATACAGGCGGGTATAGCCCGGTTGGGCATGGTGGATGCGTATAAAGCAAAATTCGTGGATGTCGAAGTGGTGGGCATGAACGCAGAATATGCAATCATTCGTTCCCCGGATGATGCAGGAGCAGACAGGATTTACCTTTACTGCATCTATGTCAGCGATCCGTTCCGGGTGGAAGACGGACAGGACGTAGATCCACGATAGCTCCGCCCTGTATCAAAGAACTGAAAACGCGCACTTGACGCACACTTGCCGGCCGGGTCCCATATCATGGTATCGGTTTCATGCTTTGGGCGGTTTGGAGAGTGATGGGGGTGGAGATATTATCTGCTCCGGGAAGGCATATGTTTGCCGGATGCTGTACACCGGATGGATTCCAAAGCCATTTTGAACATATCCTGCCGATAAAAAAGGCGAAAAGGATTTTTATTATCAAAGGGGGCCCGGGTACAGGGAAATCCTCGCTGATGAAACGGGTGGCCCGGCGCATGACAGACTTGGGACACAAGGTGGAATACATTCACTGTTCCAGCGATCCGGAGAGCCTGGACGGGCTGGTGGTGCCGGAAGCCGGAATCGCAATGCTGGACGGTACGGCCCCTCATGTGATGGATCCGGTATTGCCCGGAGTCGTGGATGAAATTCTGTATACAGGCCAATTTTGGAATGAACAGGCACTGATCGCCCGCAGAAGGGAGGTGCTGGAGGCCGGTGAAGGCATATCCGGGCATTATGTGCGCGCGATTCGTTACCTGCGTGCAGCCGCATCTGTCATGGAAAATGCGACGGCACCGGGGCCTGGGGGGATCGACCGGAGAGGATTGACCGGGTTGGCGGATGAGATTTGCCGGGGATGGCTTCCTGTGGAACCTGCTGAAGGGACCGGAATTCGCAGGATGTTCTCGTCGGCGGTGACTCCGGAGGGGATCGTGGATTTTACTCCTTCCCTGCTTAAGGACACAGAGATGATGACCGGTCTCGAATGCCGTCAAGGCGGTCTGCCGGAGCTTTTGCTGGCACGGATCGCGGATAATGCTTCCAATGCGGGATATGACACGGAACTGTTCCATGCTCCGTTTTTTCCGGAGCGGATCATAATGGTGGTAATCCCCCGACTGTCCATGGGATTTGTTGCGATGAATGCATGGAACAGATCGGGTTTGACGGTGAGCAAAAGTCTGGATCTGGACGGTTACCGCATCTTAAATCAACCGGACGAAAAAAACTTCTCTGTATGCATAGCCCGGGAATTGTCGGACAAACTGCTGGATATGGCTGTTCAGGCCATGGTCCGGGCAAAATCCATCCATGATCGGCTGGAAAGCTATTATGTACCCGCCATGGATATGGCTGCGCTGGATGCATGGGCAGGGGATACGGTGAAAAAAATCGAAAAATGGCTGCCTGGTGGATGACCGGTGACGAGGGCGGGGGCGATCGCTTGGGGAAGACTTGACAGAGAATGCCAGGTCATGGATAATCAACATGATTTACTGACACAAGAGGTGCACCATGGAAGAACAGCTGATAAAGTACCAAAGAGCAGCAGAATGCATCAGGGATCAATTTCAGGGGGAGGTTCCCTTTGCATCGGTCATCCTTGGATCCGGGCTGGGAGATTTCGGTCATTCCCTCGAGATAAAAAAATGCATACCATTTCGCAATATTCCCGGTTTCCCGGCGACCACAGTTTCCGGCCATGCCGGAGAACTGTGCCTGGCGCGGGGAGGAGGCCGTCTGTTCATTTTGCAGCGCGGCCGTTTTCATTATTATGAAGGCTACGGACTGGAACAGATTCTGTTTCCTGTCAGGGTGTATCATCTTCTGGGGATCCGGAGACTGGTGGTGACCAATGCAGCGGGAGGCATCAACCCAGGTTTTGTTCCCGGGGACCTGATGCTGATTCGGGATCATATCGGACTGTTTGCCCCCTCTCCATTAAGAGGACCTGGGATGGAGGTGTTTGGTCCCCGATTTCCGGATATGACCCGGGTTTATACCCCTTCGCTTCGAAAGATGGCGCTCCTGACAGCGCTTCAAAGGGGGATGGATATCCGGGAGGGTGTATATGCGTTCGCTCAGGGTCCTATGTTTGAGACACCCGCTGAGATCCGGGCACTGGCGGCACTGGGAGCGGACGCAGTGGGTATGTCCACCGTGCCTGAGACAATTGCAGCAGCACACAGCGGGATGGAAGTTCTGGGGATCTCCATGATCACCAATATGGCGGCCGGACTCTCCGGGGACAGGATTTCCCATGAGGAAGTGATGGATGTTTCCAGAAAATCCGCCGCCGCATTCAATGGATTTTTAACAGACTGCCTGCTCAATTGGCAGGATACGAAGGAGGAGGACGAAAAAAATGGATCATGACATCAAGGATCCGGCTCTGGCAAAGGAAGGGAAACTACGTATTGCGTGGGCAGACAGCCAGATGCCTGTATTAAGTATTATACGGGAAAGATTTATAAGTGAAAAACCTCTGAAGGGGAAGCGCATTGGCTGCTGTCTGCATGTGACGACGGAAACAGCGAATCTGATTCGCACATTAAGAGCAGGAGGAGCTGAGGTGGCTCTTTGTGCATCCAATCCTCTTTCCACTCAGGATGATGTGGCCGCATCCCTGGTGATGGATGAAGGGATCCCGGTGTATGCGGTCAAGGGAGAGGACAGGGATACGTATTACGATCACCTGAGATCGGTAATCGGACATGCGCCGGATCTCACCATGGATGACGGAGCGGACCTGGCAAGCCTGCTGCATGGAAAATACAAAGATACAGCGCTTTTGAAAGTCATCGGCGGGACGGAGGAAACCACAACCGGCGTGACACGTCTTAAGAGCATGGCCCGGGAAGGAGCGCTGCGATTTCCGGTCATCGCGGTGAATGATTCAAAAACCAAACACCTGTTTGACAATCGGTACGGAACGGGTCAAAGCACGCTGGATGGACTGCTGCGGGCGACCAATGTGATGATCTGCGGCAGGAACCTGGTGGTTTGCGGGTATGGATGGTGTGGGAAAGGTCTTGCCATGCGGGCCAAGGGCATGGGGGCCAATGTCATAGTCACAGAAGTCGACCCAGTATGTGCACTGGAAGCAGCCATGGACGGGTTTCGGGTCATGGAACTTAAGCAAGCCATGCCGGAGGCGGATATTATCATCACAGTAACCGGTAATTTGAATGTTGTGGATGACCGTCATCTGGAACATGCCCGGGACGGATTGATCCTGGCCAATTCCGGTCATTTCAACGACGAGATCCATATCGGTGCTCTGGAAAAAAGGGCTGAATCCGTAAGACGCGTTAGGCCGTTTGTGGATATGTACACCTTCCGGGACGGCAGAAAAGTATATCTGCTGGCGGAAGGCCGGTTGCTGAACCTGGCAGCGGCGGAGGGACATCCGGCCGCAGTGATGGATATGAGTTTTGCAAATCAGGCTCTGGGAGCTGAGTATATTGTAAGGAACAGCGGGCAAATGGAGCCTCGTGTGTACACCCTGCCGGAAGCTCTCGATCGTGAGATTGCAGGGCTGAAACTGGCTTCCATGGGCCTTTGCATCGACAGTCTGACAGATGAACAGCTAAGGTATATGGCATCCTGGGACAGTGGAACATAAGAGGGGGAGCTTGATATGGGAGGCATCCTGATCCGGGATATCGACATCATAACCGCCGACCCTCAGGACGGGTTCAGAGCCTGTTCGGATATCGGGATCGAGGGAAACCGGTTCCTTTACATAAGGCCTTCAGGGGAGAGGGAAAATACCTGCCGTGAGTTTCCTGCATTCCAGCCGGATCATATCCTTTCCGGCAAAGGACGGCTTGCAATCCCCGGGCTGGTCAATGCCCATACTCACACAGGCATGACTCTGTTCCGTAATTTGGGCAATGACCTTCCCCTGCAGTCCTGGCTGTTTGACCGGATATTTCCGGCCGAAGCAAAGATGACGGGGGATGAAGTTTACTGGGGCACCCTGTTGGGCATCGGAGAAATGATCCGTTCGGGATCCACAGCCTGTGCGGACATGTACCTTTGGATGGATCATGCAGTCAAAGCCTATGCAGAATCCGGTTTCAGGGTAAATATGGCGCCCGGACCCTACCGTTTTGTGGCTTCTCCCGCTCCGCGGCTGGTTGACGAGACGGGCTGGTTCGCGGATTTTTACCGCCACTGGAACGATAGCTGCGGAGGACGGATCAAGGTCTATGTCCAGGCGCACTCTGTTTATCTTCTGGACCGGGAGCATCTA
>DOHE01000011.1 GCA_003535395.1 Clostridiales bacterium
AAACTGTGCATGGGTTTTCGCACGGGGATTGCCCCGGATTCCCCCCGCTACCCGGCGCTGCTGGTTTTCAACAGTATTTTTGGAGACGGCGGGAGCCTGCATTCCAAGCTTTTTACCAATATCCGGGAAAAAGAAGCCCTGGCGTATTATATCTATTCCAAGCTGGACCGTTTCAACGGATTGATGCTGGTCAGCGGCGGCATCGACCACAAAAACCGGGACAAGACCGTGGCAATGGTACAGGAGCAGCTTCAAGCAGTCTGCAGGGGCGAAGTAAGTGACTACGAGATCTCAGCCACCCGGGACCGGCTGGACAGTTCGCTGGAGATGGTCAGCGACAGCCCCTTGTCCATGGTGGGTTTTGATTTGAACAAACGCCTGTCCGGACTGGATATGGATATAGAGGAACTGCGGCTCAAGGTTCGCCGGGTGACCCTGGAAGAGGTGCAGGAAGTGGCCCGGGGGATCCGCCTGGACCTGGTATATTTTCTTTGTTCAAAATAGACTCTGCTGCAGCAGAATCAAAATAATGTTTTCCCCAGAGAAAGGAGCAGGGATCCAGGGATGAGTATGACGCAACGGATGGATTACGCAAGGATCGGAGAAACCCTTTATTCCTATGAAAGCAGGAACGGGCTTAAGGTGCTTGTGGTCCCCAAACCCGGGTATGCCAGAAAATATGCCAATTATGCCACTAATTTCGGTTCTGTGGATAATTATTATGAATTGGAAGGAGAGCCGGAGGCTGTCCTGCTTCCCGATGGGATCGCTCATTTTCTTGAACACAAGCTTTTTGAAGGGGAGCAGGAAGACGTCATGCACCGCTTTGCCCGGATGGGTGCTTCCCCCAATGCATACACGAGCTTTTCCAAAACGGTTTACCTTTTCTCCTGCACCCGTAATTTTGAGGACAGCCTGAAACTGCTGCTGGATTTTGTACAGCACCCCAATATGACGGAGGAAAGTGTCGAGAAGGAGAAGGGGATCATCCAGCAGGAGATCGACATGTACGTGGACAACCCCGGCTGGAGCATTTATTTCGGGCTGCTTAAGGGATTGTATGCGGATCACCCGGTGCGCATCGAAATCGCCGGATCCCGGGAGAGTCTGGCCCGGATCAATCGGGATCTGCTTTATAAATGCCATGCCAACTTTTATAACCCGCTGAATATGATGATGGTGGCGGTGGGGGATTTCGATCCCGATATGATTTTCCGCATCGTAGAGGAAGGGATCGATCCCGCTATCAAACCGGTACACGTAAAAAAGATTTCAAGGCCTTTCCTGCCCGGAGTTGCAGAGCCGCTGGTGCGCCGGAAAATGAAGGTTTCGGCGCCCATGTTCATGCTGGGTTTCAAGGAGATCCCTTCGGCGCAGGAAGGAATAGAGTTCCTGCGCACCGAGATCGCGATGGACCTCATCCTGGACCTGCTGGCGGGAAGAAGCACTCCCTTTCACGAGGAGCTTTATTCCCGGGGTTTGATCAATGACACCTTTGAGTACGAATATACGGCAGAGCGGGATTTTGCTTTTACTCTATTTGGAAGTGAATCCCCCCGGCCTGAGGAAGCCGCGGACCGGATCATACAGGAATTGGAAAGGGTGCGCAGGCAGGGATTTGATGAAGCCGCCTTTGACCGGGTCCGGAAATCCGCGTTCGGCCAGTTTCTCCGAAGTTTCAACAGCGTGGATTCCATTGCCAGAAACCTGCTGCATACCGGGTTCAACCAGGCAGGTCTCCTTGACTACGCAGAGATTTATGATACAATCAGTCTTGATTTCTTATACAAAACAATGAGCAGCCGTTTTCAGCCGGGGAATTTTACCGTCTCCCTGGCAGAGCCTGTTTGATGGCATTATCCGTCAACGGCGCCATATGCCTGGCATGTGATCAAAATATGATTTCGGGGAGTGGTCAGAATGGATGTCGTAGGATTTCCAAAACTGGGATTGTCAATTCCCATCAATCCGGTCATTTTCTCGCTGGGCCCCTTTACCGTCCACTGGTATGGTGTTTTGATCTCCCTGGGATTTCTGCTGGCTGTGGTGTTCGGTTTGAAGTATGCGAAAAAACAGGGCATTGAACCGGATATCATCATCGATATGCTGCTGGTGAACGTACCGCTGGCTATCATCGGCGCCCGGCTTTATTACGTGGTTTTCAACCTGGATTATTATATCCGGAACCCATTGGACATCATCCGGATCTGGGAAGGCGGACTGGCGATCTACGGTGCCGTCATCGTCGTTGTGATCACCGTTGTGCTCATGGCCCGGCGAAAAAACCTGAATGCCCTGGCGCTGTTTGACATTGCCATGCCCTATATCGCCATGGCACAGGGTATCGGCCGATGGGGAAATTTTGTGAATCAGGAGGCTTTCGGAGGGAATACGGATCTTCCCTGGGGCATGACGGGCAATGTCATCCGGGCCCAGCTGCTCACCATGTCTTCTGACAACCCGGCCATCGACCCCGAAATGCCGGTGCACCCCACCTTCCTGTATGAGTCGTTGTGGTGCGCCCTGATCTTCGCCTTCATGCTCTGGTACCGGAAGAGCAGAAAAAAGGTGGATGGGGAAGTTTTTGCGCTCTACTTCATCCTGTACCCTTTGGGGAGGATGTTTATCGAGGGCTTGCGAACGGACAGCCTGATGCTGGGGAGCCTTCGGATATCCCAGGTGCTTTCCTTTGTGCTGGTGGCGGCTGCTTCCTTCCTGCTGCTTAAACTGCGCCAAAAGGGCCTGAAAGAAGAACAGGCACTGGAGACTGTGAGCGAATACAGCGGTCTGGTGGAGCAGATCCGCCAGGCAGCCCCGGCAGACCAGGCAGACACGGCAGGCCAGGCAGACACGGCAGGCCAGGCAGACACGGCAGGCCAGGCAGACACGGCAGGCGGGAATACCGAAGAAAAACATTCTGACGAGAAATCCGGGGATTGACCGTGTATTTTATCGAAGGGACCCGGAGCAGGGGTTTTTTACGCGGATTTGATTTTTCCCTGCTGGCTGCAGTGCTGCTGATTACAGCATTCGGCCTGGTGGTTTTAAGCAGCGCAGTGAAATCACTGAATCCTGCAGGCTATCTGCTCAAACAGTTAAGCGGCATCGGAGTGGGTTTGACCCTTGCACTTTTACTGAGCTTTGTGGATTACCGGTACATCAAAAACATAGGATTCATCTTTTACTGGTGCACGATCGCCCTGCTGGTCATAGTGCTTTTCATCGGTTACGGGAGCGAACAGTGGGGGGCACGAAGCTGGATCGATCTGGGATTTATCAGTTTCCAGCCATCAGAATTTGCCAAAATCGGTTTTACCCTGGTGATGGCGGATTATCTGGCAGAAATGGCGGAAAAGGGGATCACTCTGGAACGGCTGGGTTTAACCGCTTTTTACGCATTACTGCCCATGGGACTGATCCTTCTGCAGCCGGATGCCGGAACACTGATGGTCTATGCTTTCATGCTGGCATTTTTGATTTTTGTTGCCGGGATCCGCTACAAATACATCCTTTACGGGGGATTGGCCTTTATGTGCCTTTCCCCGTTTTTATGGCTGTTCGTACTGGGGGACCATCAAAAGCAGCGGATCCTGTCATTCATATTTCCCGGATCTGATCCGTCAAACTCCACCTATCAGGTAGACTGGGCGAAGATGGCCGTCGGCTCGGGCAAACTCACCGGGCAGGGCCTGTACAATGGAATATTGACACAGAACAACACAGTCCCCATCAAGGAGTCGGATTTCATCTTTTCGGTCATCGGTGAGGAAATGGGATTTATAGGAGCGTTGCTGTTGCTGGCGCTGGTTTTCTTTCTGCTGCTGAAATGCATCCGGATTGCCAGACATGCCTCGGATGCCTACGGCACTTTTGTTGCGACAGCGATTGCCGCTATGTTTGGGTTTCATTATATTGAAAATATCGGTATGAATATCGGGGTACTGCCGGTCACCGGCATCCCCATGCCTTTCGTGAGTTACGGGGGTACGGCCATGATATCCAACTTTATGGCCATCGGCCTTTTGTTGAGTATTTCCATGCGCCAGTCCCGCCAGCTCAAGTCCGGCTGATTCAAAAAGGGCAAACCAGCCCGATCATAACAGATCCGATTTCGGAGGCTGAATGCTTTTACCAGGCAGCAAAAAGCCACGAGGTGATTTTTTGCTGTGCAAATATTTTTTATCAAGAAATACTTGACAATTCCAAAAAGACAGGATTAAAATGTAGCCAAGTGGAGCAAAGTGGAGTAAAGTGGTGGAGATGACAAAATGGCATTATACCCGCACACCCTGGATCCCAAAGGCAGGGTGATCATCCCGTCAAAAATGAGGGATGACTTGGGGGGAGACAGGATCGTGATCACAAACGGCTTTGAAACATGCCTTTATGCTTACTCTGCCTCTGAATGGGAAAAGATCGAAGAAGCCATCTCCAATTTGCCTACCACATCGGAAAAAGTGCGTATGTTCGAGCGGTTCTTCATTGGTCCGGCAGAAGTGTGCGACATGGATGGCCAGGGACGTGTGCTGGTTCCCCAAAACCTCCGGGAATACGCGAAGTTTGAAAAACAAATATACGTGGTTGGGCTCAAGAGAAGACTGGAGATCTGGGACAAGGACCTTTGGGACTCCAATGCCCGAAACTCTGGTTTGGAGCCTCTCAAGATCGCGGAAGAGATGGCCGGACTGGGCCTTCGCTTCTGATGGAGATCCCGGTGAAACAGGAAGAGCCAGGCTTTTCACATATTCCTGTGATGCCCCGGGAGTGCCTTGAGGGCCTTGCCGTCAAACCGGATGGGACCTATGTGGACTGTACCCTGGGTGGAGCGGGGCACTCCCTGCTGATTGCAGAAAGACTTGGGGCCGGGGGAACGCTGATCGGACTGGACAAGGACCCTGCCGCCATTGAAGCTTCCGGACCCCGGCTTCAGAAGCGATGCCGGGAGAGGGGGATACGGCTTATTATCCGGCATAGCGGTTTCGACCGGATCAAGGAGGTTTGCCAGTCCCTTGGTATTTTACGGGCCGACGGGATCCTCATGGACCTTGGGGTATCCTCACACCAGCTGGACGAAGCCTCCCGGGGATTCAGCTATATGGCAGACGCTCCCCTCGATATGCGGATGGACCCGGGATCCTCACCGGATGCACGGGAGATCATCAACAGCTGGCCAAGGGAAGCGCTGGAGAAAATCATCCGGGAATACGGAGAGGAGCGCTTCAGCGGCAGGATCGCAGCGGCCATCGTGGACAGACGGGGTAAGGCAGCCATCCGGACTACGCTGGAACTGGAGGGGATCATCCGCGAGGCGATCCCGGCCCCTGCCAGAAGGAGCGGCCCTCATCCGGCGAAACGCACGTTTCAGGCGCTTCGTATTGCAGTGAACGACGAGCTGGGAGCTTTGCAAAGAACCATCGGTCCCTGCATCGAGCTGCTGAATCCGAATGGCCGGCTGGCGATCATGACCTTCCATTCCCTGGAGGATCGGATCGTGAAAAGAAGTTTTGAGAAAGCACTCAACCTCTGTACTTGTCCCCGGCAATTTCCAGTATGCATGTGCGGGGGCGGGAAACCGGACATTGAGATCATCACCCG
>DOHE01000114.1 GCA_003535395.1 Clostridiales bacterium
CGGGGGACATATCCATGACGCCCAGGGACTGATCGACCTGTCTCACGTTAAAGGCCATGGCGCATGCGGGTATGGGGGAGCGTGCAAAAACCTGGCCATGGGTTGTGTAACAGACAGGACGCGCAGCCAGATCCATCACCTGGAAGGAGGCCTGGTATGGGAAGAAGACAAATGCACTCATTGCAGCCTTTGCATAGAAAGCTGCAATCACAAAGCCAACAGTTTCAGTAAAGATGGCAGATACCAGGTATTTTACCATAACTGTACCTTTTGCCAGCATTGCGTCAAGGTCTGCCCCCAAAGAGCGATTCGTCTGGATGCAGACCGGTTTGATGACTTTCAGACAGGAATGGCCATTTGTACGGAAGAGATCCTCCATTGTTTTCCCCGGGATCATGTGTTCTACATCAATTTTTTAACACAGATCACTGCTGTCTGCGACTGCTGGGGTCTTACCACCTCTTCCGTCGTTCCTGACATCGGAATTATGGCTTCCCGGGACCTGGTTGCCATTGAAAGAGCCAGCATCGATGCCATCCGCTTTGAGAATGTTCTAATGAACGGCATCCCCAAAGGTCATGTACTGGGCAATGAAGGCCATCTGTTCCAACGGCTTCACAACAAGGATCCCTATATCCAGCTGAATGCCCTGGAAAAGAGGGGACTTGGCCGTCAGGAATACGAACTGCTGGCTGTGAAATAAGGAGAGTGAAGAATCGATGGGCGGGACCCGTGCACTGATTGCTTTGGGGGGAGGACCTTCTCCCGTTATCAATTCGTCCCTGCTGGGAGCACTGGAAAGGTGCCTTGATTATCCGGATCGGATTTCAAAAGTCTATGCTGCCTGGCATGGGATCGAGGGAGTGCTGCTGGAGGAACTGATGGAACTTGGCTGCATGGATCCGTACGAGCTGGCTCTGCTTCATGTGACACCTGCTTCCGGGGCGGCAGGCACTTGCCGGTACAAACTGGGAGAGAGTCGGGAAGAGGATTTTGAGAGGATCCTGGAAGTCTTCACAGCGCATGATATCGGTTATTTTTTTTATATAGGCGGGAACGATTCCATGGATACCGCCGACAAGATTTCAGGCCTTGCCCGGCAAAGAGGCATAAATACCATTGTTACCGGTATCCCCAAGACCATCGACAATGATCTTGGAGATGACCGTTTTACTCTCATCGACCATACTCCCGGATATGGAAGCGCTGCAAGATACTGGACTGGCGTGATCCAGTCGGTGGAAGAAGAAAACCGCGGAATGTGCGTTTCCGAACCTGTAGCGGTCCTTCAGGCTATGGGCAGAAAATCAGGCTATATCACCGCCGCGGCACGGCTGGCTGACCCGGACCGGGAAATCCCGCTCCAGTTGTATTTTGCCGAAGCCAATCACAACCTGGAAACACTGACGGAAAATGTAAACCGCGAACTTATGCGCAGCGGACGCTGCATTGTTGTGGTAAACGAAGGATTCGATGTGGGAGATCTGGGTGAAGCCAGAGACGGATTCGGGCATATCGAATACGGTGCCAGCCGGACCACCGCAGCCCAGGTCGTGGTCAATCATTTGAACAAGGTGGGTTTAAGAGCCCGGGGACAGGCCACCGGGCAGGTACCTGGCATCCTGCAGCGGGCAGCATCCATTTTTCGTTCCACAACCGATATGGAAGAGGCAAGAACCGTGGCAGCCCATGCTGTGGATATCGCTATGCAGGAGGGAACCGGGTATATGGCCACCCTTCTTCGAAAATCAGAGACGGATTACTGCATCGCATACGATAAGGTGGACCTGCGTACCATGGCCAATTCCGCCAGGTATCTGCCCAAAAACTGGATTACTTCCGACGGTCTGGATGTGACTGACGATTTTGTGAAATATGCCCGGCCTCTCATCGGAAACGGATGGCCGGATATCCCCATCCAAAACGGTCTTCAGCGTTTCGCCCGGTTGAATAGAGTGTTTGTGGAAAAAAAGTGCAAAACTTACATTCCGGTGGGATTCCGTCCGTAAAATGTCGGCAGAAGCAAAATATTCCGGCGGATTTGTCTTCTTTCCAATACAAAAGGTATAATACTCAATAAAGGCAGGTGAAACAGGTGTATCCGGACAGCAAAAACGAACCGCTGAAGCCAGGCGATCGCCTTTATATCCTTATGAAAGGCAAGTCAGCCGCAACTACTAATGTTGTAAGCATCATTGACGAGTATACATGCCTGATCGAAGAAGCTTTGATGCGCGGAAAGCGCATGCCCATGAACCCGGGAGACGACCTGGATGTTTTCTTTTACAGGGAAGACGGGATCTACAGTTTCAGGGGGATCGTAAATGAAGCGGTCTCCCGGTACGGTGTCCGGCTCTATAAGATCTCAGTCTCAGGGGAAACATTTCAAAAACAGCGGAGGGCTTTCCACAGGCTTCAAAGAAACCTTCCGGTGAGCATCACCTTGAATGTGGACAAAAACCAGGTGATCCGCAGAATCGATATTCAGGCCCGTACCCTGGATATCAGCGCAGGAGGCAGCCGGATCGAGCTTCCGGATCCCATCGGAAAAGACACCAGCATAAGCTGTCGTATCACACTGACAGACAATCGGGACTTGAACTTAAGCAGTGTGGTGGTCCGTGTTATTGAAGGGGATCAACCCGGGGATCTTCCCCAGATCGGAGTTAAATTTAAGGACATGGATGAGCGTTCCAGACAGGAACTTGTCAAATTTATCAGCGAGGAGCAGCACAGGCAGACGGGTTCTTAGCTGCCATTCAGTTACATTTGATTTTCCTGCATACTCTGTACATCCGGCGGATAAACCTCCCTGTCAGGGGAATACTCAAGAACAGGGTGATTTATTTCTTGATAAAAATGAAAGCAGTATACGTGATGTTGGCTGTGTTTTGCAGCCTGATATCGGGCTGTGAAGGCAGCAGGGTGGAAACAGTTTCCGGATTCAAGCAATATCACAATCCTGCCTGGCGGATCAGGCTGGAGGCACCCCTGGAATGGGAAACAGCAGAGGATGTGACAGGGTCAGTGGTCGTATTCTATTCCCCGGTGGAAGCGGAAGGAGATGTGATCCAGGACAATGTCAATCTGATCATCGAAGACCTGTCTGAGACCCCTTTGACACTGTTTCAATATTCCCGGGAAAATATCAGCCAGATCCGGGAGTATCTTGCCGATTGCCGGATCCTTGAGGAAGGGGAGTCCATGCTTTCCGGGTACAAATCAGGCACCCTGGTTTTTACGGGAACACAGGAGCATATGGATCTAAAATGGTACCAGGAATGGACAGTGGTCAATGACAGGGCATACCTGCTTACCTACACGGCAGAGGCTGGCAAATATGACAAGTATTATATGGAGGCGATGCAGATCATACGTTCCCTCAAAATACAATGACTGCCGCTCCCTGCATTCTCTACGGCTGATCGCCAGGCACCCTTCCCGGTCTTCCCGGTAAAATGCTCTTGTTGTAGTACAGCCGGATGTGTTATGATTACCTAAGATATGGAATATGTCCAGGATAGAACCAGGACGGGGGTATTCGCTTATGTGGAACCGCTGCGATTTGAAGCAGACCGCAAAACAATGGCTGAAAGTATCATACTGGAAAGCTTTTTTGGTAAGTATCCTGATCGTGATCGCAGGAGGCGGGAGCGGGGGGAACGGTTTGATCAGTCTTCCTGAAATCGCCTTTCGGATACATCCCGACAGGGAGTTAAAGTACTTGAGCCAGCCCGTAGCCTACCGCCCGTTTTCCGGTTTCAGGGACGGCATCCGGGAATGGTTTTCCATTCAACCGGAACATTTTGGCGGGCTGCTGGTTGTGATTTTATTTGTTTTCATTTTTGTCATGCTCATCCTCCTGGTGGCCGCTGCGTTGCGGATTTTTATTGGCTATCCGCTGGAGGTGGGCGGCCGTCGGTTTTACATACAGATGGATGAAAACGGGGCGAATATGGATGATTTAGGGTATTCTTTTGTAAAAGGTCACTATTTGGCCGTAGTCAGGGGAATGCTCTGGAAGGATTTCATCAATTTGCTTTGGTATTTTCTGTTTATTATCCCAGGTATTGTGAAAAGCTACGCCTACCGTATGGTGCCTTATATCCTGGCAGACCACCCGGGAATCGGTGCCAGACAGGCCCTGGCGATGAGCAGTCAGATGACCAAAGGGCATAAGTTTAAAATGTGGGTGCTGGATCTGTCATTCATCGGCTGGTACCTTCTGGGTTTGCTTGCATTATTCATAGGTGTCTTTTTTGTACGTCCTTATATGGATGCGGTCTATGCCGCCCTTTACCGGCACCTGCGGCAACA
>DOHE01000069.1 GCA_003535395.1 Clostridiales bacterium
CGTGATGACATAGAATCCGCTGCTGCCAACCTTCAAAAAGTCATTGCTGAAATACAGCAGCTTATGCGCAGCCAGTTCATTGAGCATTTTAATATTATCAATATGAATTTCGACCTGGTTTTTAAGGAACTGTTTGACGGAGGTCAGGCACATCTGTCGTTGGAAGACGAACAAAATGTGCTGGAGTGCGGTATAGAAATCAATGTGCAGCCGCCCGGTAAAAAACTTCAGAGCATGTCCCTTTTTTCCGGGGGCGAAAAAGCTTTGATCGCAATCGCTCTTCTGTTTGCAACCATACGTATGCATCCAGTCCCGTTTTGCATCCTGGATGAAATCGAAGCTGCGCTGGATGAATCCAATCTGGTCCGGTTCAATCAGTACATACGCAGATATTCTGAGACGACTCAGTTTGTCCTGGTGACTCACCGGAAAACCACCATGGAAGCTGCCGATATCCTTTATGGGGTCACCATGCAGGAACGGGGCATTTCAAAGGTCGTATCCATGAAGCTGTAACAAGGAGGAACTTGCATGGGCTTGTTTGAGAGAATGAAAGAAGGACTTAAGAAAACCCGGGAAGGGATCTTAAGAAGAATGGATCAGACCCTTGCCTCTTTTGGCAAAATCGACGATGAGCTCTTTGAGGAACTGGAAGAGATCCTCATCAGCAGCGATGTAGGGATGGATACGTCTCTTGGCCTGATCGGCGGTTTGAAGGAGCAGGTGCGCAGAAGAAAACTGACTGATCCTATGGATATCCGTTCTCTGCTCAAGGAAGAAATGACAAAACTGCTGTACTCTTCGGATGCGGGATCCACTGTGGATCAAGTGACAAATCCTATTTCCGGCTTGCCCGGACTCGATCTCGCAAAAAAACCCGCTGTGATCATGATCATCGGAGTAAACGGCGCAGGAAAAACCACTACCATCGCCAAGCTTGCATATCTTCTTAAGTCCCGGGGTCTTAAGGTATTATTGGCCGCAGGGGACACTTTCCGGGCAGCCGCCATCGACCAGCTGGATATTTGGGCCAGGAGGGCAGGAGTGGATATGATCCGGCACGAAGCAGGCTCTGACCCCGCTGCTGTGCTGTTCGACTCTGCCCGGGCAGCCCGGGCCAGAAATGCGGATGTGCTTATCTGCGATACCGCAGGGCGATTGCATACAAAGAAAAACCTGATGGAGGAACTGGCAAAAATGAATCGGGTGCTTGAGCGGGAATTGCCGGAAGCCAGCCGGGAAACCCTGCTGATCCTGGATGCCACCACGGGTCAGAATGCCATGGCCCAAGCCCGGGCTTTCAATGAAATGGTCCAGCTTACAGGGATCATCCTGACGAAACTGGACGGTACGGCCCGGGGCGGAATTCTGTTTGCCATCTGCAAGGAACTGAGGATCCCGGTCAAATACATCGGGATCGGAGAAAAAATGGAAGATCTGGAGCCATTTGACCCTGCAGCCTTTACGGATGCACTGTTTGCCAGGGACTGATTTAGGGACTGATTCAGGGACTGATTTGCCAGGAAATGAACTTGACAAAATCTTGAGCCCGGTTTACAATGTGAATGTAAATTAATTTGCTTTACAGGGTGGTTGGAATCACATGCAGGATCATTTCCGAATCAGCCTGCTGCTTGATTTTTACGGTCCATTATTGACAAACAGGCAGTTTGAAGTTTTGGATCTATATTTTAACCAGGATCTTTCCCTGGGAGAGGCAGCCGACCAGCTGGGCATCACCCGGCAAGGGGTCCATGCGTATGTGCGAAAGGCCAGATCCATCCTGGAAGGATACGAAGACAAACTGGGACTGGTGGAAAGATATGAAAAAGGCAAAGCCGTCATGGGGATCGCGCTGAGCCGGTTGGATGAGGCCCGGGTGGAAGATGCGAAAGCACTTCTGAAGGAGTTGTTGGCTGAAGATGGCGGTTTTTGAGGGTTTATCTGAAAAATTACAGGGAGTTTTGAAGCGGGTCCGGGGATCCGTACGGGTCACGGAAGCCGATGTGAAGGAAATGATGCGGGAAGTCAGGCTGGCCCTCATCGAAGCAGATGTCAATTACAAAGTGGTACGTGACTTTGTCGCCCGTATTTCCGAACAAGCCGCCGGANNTCAGGTGATGGAAAGCCTGACCCCCGGACAGCAGATCATTAAAATCGTGCACGAAGCACTTGTGGACCTGCTGGGTACGACCTGGAGCAAACCCCTTATTTCCTCCAACCCTCCAACCATCTATATGCTGGCAGGACTGCAGGGATCCGGGAAAACTACTTCTGCCGGGAAACTGGCTTCTTTTATGCGCAAACAGGGAAAGAAACCGCTGCTTGTGGCATGTGATGTATACCGGCCTGCCGCCGTTCAGCAGTTGATCGTGGTGGGGAACCAGCTGTCCATACCGGTTTTTTCCCTGGATGAGTCAAGGGACCCTGTGCATATCGCCCGGGAAAGCATCGAATTTGCAAAGTCCCGGCTGTATGACCTGGTGATCCTGGATACCGCCGGCCG
>DOHE01000095.1 GCA_003535395.1 Clostridiales bacterium
TGAAGCCATGGTCACCGGATACACCCTCTTTATATGAACTGAGCATCGAACTGATGCAAAATAATAAAATTATCGATATCGTCACATTGAAAACAGGTATCAGGCAACTCAGGCTTGATCCTGAAAATGGCTTGATCCTGAATGGCAAACGAACGGTTATTAAAGGAATGTGCATGCACCATGATGCAGGAGGCCCTAGCGGTGCTGCAGTGCCAGATAAGATTTTGGAACATAGACTCCACATGCTCAAACATATGGGATGCAATGCCATACGTACCAGCCACTACCCCTTTGCACCTGAATTTTATGAATTATGCGATCGTTTGGGATTTCTTGTCATGGATGAATTCTTTGACGGGTGGCATAAAAAGGCAGAGGAAGATTATGGTGGAAGGTATTTTTTGACTGATTGGGTAAAAGACGTTGAAGACACGATACGCAGAGACAGGAACCATATTTGTGTATTCATGTGGAGTATCGGGAATGAAACGGGAAAGGAGGATATCCACGATATCACCAGACTGGTCCATCAGCTCGATTCCTGCGGCCGTGGAGAGCCGGAGAGAGCTTGGGAACCTGCTGCGATCCGCTTGACAACAGGTGGAGAGGTTCACAAAGGGGTCGATGTTCAGGGATTCAATGCAGTATGTGAAGTACCGGGATTTATGGACTGGCACCCAAAAGCTTCCCAGGAGCTGCCAATGATCTTCACAGAAGCCCCGCATGTACTGCAGACCCGGGGTTTCTACCGGAGCCGGACAGAATATTGGAACGGGATCACCCGGGGTGCATACCCGATCCCTGATCTGCAGGAGGGGGATGAAGTATTTGGAGGAGATGCCCCTGAATATTCACCATTGATCACTTATCATTCTTCCTATGACAACAGCATATACCGCTGCAACCATCAGACATTATTAAAACTGGTTGAAGACAATCCCCGCATCATCGGCCAATTCACATGGACGGCCTTTGATTATCTGGGCGAATCTTTCGGCTGGCCATTCCGGATGATGGATGCCGGCATCATCGATTTGTGTGGATTTCCCAAAGACGCGTATTTTTTGTATCAGAGCCACTGGGTGGATCAACCTGTATTGCATATCCTGCCTCATTGGACACATCCGGGAAAGGAAGGCAGGATCATTCCTGTAGTGGTTTACACAAACTGTGATGAAGTTGAACTCTATGTCAATGGGATCAGTCAGGGAAGGAAGGCGCGGGAAAAAGGGGTCGCTGCGATGCTTTGGAATGTTGTTTATTCTCCTGGGATCCTGAAAGCAGAGGGAGTCAAAAACAGTCAGGAAACATCCTTGATTTACAGAACCGCAGGATCGGCTGAAAAATTATATACTGAGATCGAATTTATTGGGGATGGGATCTGGAAGGTGAATTTTCAAGCGTATGATAATAGTAATAACCCTGTCCCTTCTGCCGGAAACCAAATTCACCTGGATATAGAAGGCAATGCACGCCTGATCGGGATGGAGAACGGAGACCCGGCAGATCTGGAGCCGTCCGGAACCGGCAGGAGAAATCTCTTTCATGGCAAGTGCACAGCGTTTTTTTATACTGATGATTATGCGCAATGTCAACCCGATGTGATAATAAAGCAGGATGAAACACATATCAGGTTATGTGACAGGGGGAATCAGAGGAAACCTGAGGTTACCATTAAGTATTTCATGGAAGATATTGATCCCGGATCTCGTAAGACAGATAAAACATTGGTTCCGATCAGTGAAAAAGCATCCGGGACATGGGTGGATACAGAAGGAATGCGATACCTGCTTTCTAAAGATGGGGAAGCAAGGATATATAATCTTGAAGGGAAAGAGAAAAGCAGGGGCAGCTGGTGGTATGATGAGAAAACCGGAACAGGACATTTGAATGAAGAATGGCAGTTTTGGTTTCTGCATTTATTAGATGATGGGCGCTTATATACAAAAAGAGAAGGGACAGCAAAAATATTGAATAGGAGTGACTTCTGAAATGACTAGATTTGACGAATTATTTGATCTGCAAACGATAGATTCACATAAGAGAAGGCTGCTGGAATTTTGGAAAGGAGAGCGGAAGACCGTCTATTCCTGCTTTGCCTCGAGTCATGCATATCATTATAACTTAAGAGATTTAACGGATGAACAGATCATCGAAGGAGCCACAGCGCATTTGGAAGCACAGGCATCGATGCCCGGTTTCAATATACCTGCATTCCAGGCGAATTACAAGCCGATCAGCATTGCTTCATACTGGGGGGGCAGGATCATCAAAGGGACAGGCAACCATATAGCGTTAGAGCCTATAATAAATCGTGCCGCTGATATCAGAGGGATCAGACAGCCGGTGCTTGAGGGCGGTGATGTGGACAGAGCCGCAGGGATTTGGCGAAAATTATCTGATGCTCTTTCCACGGATGGGCTCGGTTGCACAGACCTGGACATGCAGGGGCCGCTGAGCACATTGTCCATGCTGTGGAAACAGGATGACCTGATCCTGTCGATGTATGAAGCACCCGAAAAAGTACACAGTATGCTTGAAATGGTAACAGATTTTATTCTTCAGATTTTTGATGCGATGGAAGACAGGATAGGGAAGGAGCGGATGTCCGGCCCATTCTGGCCAAGGATCTGGCTGCCAAGAGAGATCGGGGTTGAATTGGTCGAAGATTTTATGCCGTTGCTGTCTCCGGATCTTTACAAGGAATTTGGTTTGCCATATCTGAAAAAGATCAGTAATAAAAAGGGAGGTATCTTTTTTCATTGCTGCGGCGTATTCAGCCAGCATTATGAGAATCTGGCCAAATCAAAAGTAAATTTTATCGGTCTGGAGTATCAGTATCCCTTTGCCAAACCGGATGAATTATACGATCATTTTGGCTCTTCTATGGCATTTTGCCCGATCCTGTCCTACAGAGGGTGGAATGATTTCTCCGGGAGGCTTGATTTTTTCCGTTATCTGACCGGGTCTCAGTTCAAGGGTATGCGCCAATGGTTCACGCTGGATGAAGGGGACAAGGACATGTGGCAGCAGCTGTTTAAAACCATATAAAGCAAACCCTGGAGATGGCCTGGTATTGATCGGAGATCAAAACGTAAATTTTAAGAATGAAATAGATAACTGCAGGAAGAAATTCTGATGACTCTTTGGTATCATTAAATCAAAAAGAATGGAGTGTGATACCTGTGTCGATCAAATGGAGTCGGTTTCTGAACATTCCTGTGGCTGTGATCCTTCTCTGCATTGTCATACTGCCTTCCTGTGGCCAGAAAAAAATTGCAAACACCACTTCCAAAGCAGCAAATACAAGCACAACGATGAAATCTGCAGCAACGGTGACAAAAACTTCTGCACTGGCCACCCCTGCTCAGACAGCGGCAGCTGCGACTGCAGACACTTCCGGAAATTCGCAGCAGTCTGATGGATCCGGAGGCTCTTTTTATGAGCCGGCGCCGGAAGTGCCCGACATTATCAAAGGGCCAACCGGGGATTATATCGAAGGCCAACCGGCATATGACGACGAAAATATCGATTTAAAAGGCAGGTCAATCAAAATTTTTGTCGGAACTACCAATCTTATACCGTATGCGGCTCCCCATAACGGAACGATGATTTCGGAAAAACTGTCCAATGTTCTTGCTGCCAGGATCAGTATACTTGAAGCAAAATACAATTGTAAAATATCATATGAAAACCGTGCCACCGGAGCGCAGTACGCGCCGACGCTTGCACAGTATATGGTGGCAGGATTGTATTTTGGAGATATCGTGCAGCCGAATACAAATACAGTGGCGGTTTGGTCAAAAAACAGCTTTATTGCTCCTATTGAAGAATATGTCAATATCAACAGCAAAGTATTTGATGACGCCAGGGCCCGGCTGGGAAACTGGAACAAGCACTGGTATGGCCTGAGGGAGCAGATCATGACCCCGAGGGCTACGATCACATATAATAGAGAAATTTTTGACCGGGATGGCATCAAATATCCTTATGATTATTATAAGGACGGACAATGGACATGGAACGC
>DOHE01000138.1 GCA_003535395.1 Clostridiales bacterium
CTCTCCCCCAGGTACAGGTGCTGCACCGTACCCCCGGTATACCGGGACTGCAGCTCATCCTGGAGCTCAAGCACTTTATAGATGTCGTCGGTGTACTCCACGGGCACCTGGGTAGAGTTGGTGTAATAGGGTACGTCCACCCCCGCTGTGATAATATCAGGATATCTGGCCTTGTCCATCTTTGCCAGCCGGTATGTGGTGCCTTCTGCCGGTGTAGCTTCCAGGTTGTAAAAGTTTCCGGTCTCCACCTGGAAATCCGCCAGGATTTCGCGAAGATAATCCATAAGTTCCAGCGCCGTGGCCTGCCCTTCAGGAGTAGTGATATCCTTGCCCATAAAATTAAGCAGGGCTTCGTTCATGCCCACGATGCCGATGGTGTTGAAGTGATTGAACCAGTATTTGCCTTCCCGGGCCTTCACATTGCGCAGGATGTGGGCAGAGTAGGGATAGAGCCCTTTTTCGGTCTGCTCCTCGATGACCTTGCGTTTGAGTTCCAGGGAAATTTTGCCCAGGTTGGCGATCTTCCACAACCGGTGTTTAAATTCGCTCAGACTGGAAGAAAGGTAGCCGATGCGGGGCAGATTGATGGTAAACACCCCGATGGAACCGGTAAGGGGATTGCTGCCGAAAAGGCCTCCGCCCCGTTTCCTGAGTTCGGATACATCCAGACGGAGACGGCAGCACATGGACACTGCATCCTCGGGAGACAGATCGGAATTTACATAATTAGCAAAATACGGAATTCCGTATTTGCAGGTGATCTGCATGAAGGCGTCCACCACCGGGCTGTTCCAGTCAAAGTCGCGGGTGATATTGATGGTGGGGATCGGGAAGGTAAACACCCGGCCTTTGGCATCCCCTTCGAGCATCACATCGCAGAAGGCGGTGTTAAAAAGGTCCATTTCCTTCTGGAACTCCCCGTAAGTCCTGTCCATGGGTTTCCCGCCGAGGATCACCGGCTCCTCCTTTAAGGTATTCGGCACTTTGATGTCAAAAGTCAAATTGGAAAATGGACACTGGAACCCGGTCCTTGTAGGCACATTGATGTTGAATACAAACTCCTGGATGCACTGCTTCACCTGTCCGTATGTCATGCTGTCATAATGGATGAACGGCGCACAGTAGGTGTCAAAACTGGACCAGGCCTGGGCGCCGGCGGTCTCGCCCTGGGTGGTGAAGGTGGAATTGACCACCTGACCCAGAAAGGCGCGAAGATGCTTTGCAGGCCGGCTTTCCACTTTGCCCGGCACGCCGCCGAATCCATCCATGAGCAGCTGGCGAAGATCCCAGCCGGCGCAGTAGGGGCCGAAGAATCCCAGATCATGGATGTGGCAGTCGCCGCTCTCATGGGCTTCCCGCACATCGGTGGGGTAAATCTCGTGCAGCCAGTACTTCTTGGTAAAAGCTTCGCGGATGTAATTGTTAAGGCCGTTGACACTCTTTTGGGTGTTGGCATTCTCCTTAATGTTCCAGTCCTTGTCTCCTAGGTAATCCGAAAACATCTCGATGGTCGCACCGACGAAAGCATTGAGCTCGCGAGCGCTCTTGCGTTTTTCCCGGTACAGGATGAAGGCTTTGGCGGTACGGGCATGTCCATTTTCAATGAGGACTTTTTCCACCAGATCCTGGATGGATTCCACATCGGGAACTTCCCCTTGAAATTGCTTTTCGGCCATTTCAATGACCTGGCGGCACAGCTGCTCCGATTTCTCGAAATCGTTGCCGCCGCAGGCAGCTGCGGCTTTATAGATCGCCCAGGTAATCTTTTCGGGATGGAACTTTTCGATCCGGCCATCACGTTTTCTTATGTTCGTTATCATTTTATCTTCCGCCTCCATCAATATGTTGTGTATATTTATTATACCAAACACAAGATATTGATGTCAACGGTTTTAAAAAAATTCTTATATGATAATTATTTGTCAAAGGGTAGTGCGCATCTGTCAGGCAGGCCAGGCCCGCTTGCTGCCGGGTCCGCCTGTCCCGTCGGGTTGTTATTGAATATTCTGCCAGCTGGTGATTTCACCGGTATAGATTTTTTTGACCTGGTCGAGGGTCAGATTCTCGATGCCGTTGACCTTGTTCACAATGACAGCTATGCCGTCCAGAGCGATGGCTTGACTGTTCAGCGCGGCTTTTTCCGTGTCTTTCAGATCCCGGCTGGACATCCCGATGTTGCAGGTCCCGTTCATGGCAGCCGTCATGCCGGCAGTGGAATCACTGGTCTGGATTTCGATGGTCGCCTTGGTGTTGATGGCTTTGTATGCCTCCACCAGTTTTTCCATCAGCGGAGATACGGAGGAGGACCCTGCGATCACGATTTTTCCGGAAGACATGTCGCTGGTAAATGCCGGAGCCTTGTCATTGATGGTGATGTAACTTAAGGAAACCACTTTCTGTCCTTCTGCGCTCATGATGAACTTGACCAGATCGGCAGCCACTCCTGTGAGTTCACCCTTGTAAGCGATGTTGAAGGGCCGGGAAATCGCGTAGGTCTTGTTCTTTACATTATCCGGGCTGGCGGGGATGCCGTTGATTTTTACTGCTTTCACATTGCTGTTGAGGGATCCCAAGGAAATATACCCGATAGCGGCTTCATTGCCGGCTACAGAGGCGAGTACTACATCTGTTTTATTGGCGATGATGGCTTCTGTGGTCGTTTTGTCTACCTTGCTGCCACTGGCCTCCTTGACTTCCACACCGGTAAGCTCAATGAAAGCACCCCGGGTCCCGGATCCGGCTTCCCTGGAAACAACAGCGATTTCTTTCAGTGCTTTTAGTGTAGCCTTCGCTGTGGTTTTCGTCTGCGTGGCTGTGTTGCCGCTGCATCCTGCCAGCAGAACGACTGCCAGAGATGCCGCTGAAATGATCGATACAAATTTTTTCATTTTCATATTCCCCTTTACTTTTTTATCTTTACTTTACAGGGGAATTGTAAAATCTATTATCACGATATTGTAAAAAAAATGTAAACCTTTGGGTCAAAGACCGATATTTCTGGACATGATCCTTGCCTTCAAATCCAATATTTTTTTCTCGATGGCCCGGGCCGTTGCGATGAATGCATCATCTTCTTTGCCCGTGGGATCTTCCAGCCCCCAATCCTCGCGGTGCATGGCGGGAAGCCAGGGACAGTTTACACCGCATCCCATTGTGACTACAATATCCACCGGGGGAAGGTCGTCCACCCGCTTGGAAAATTGTGTCTTTTCCATATCAATGCCATACAGCTGCTTTATGATCCTGACCGCGTCCGGATTGATTTTGGGATGGGTTTCTGTCCCGGCGGAATAACTCTCAAACATTTCGCCGGCATAATACTTGCCCAGGGCTTCTGCCATCTGACTGCGACAGGAGTTGTGGACGCAAATGAAGGCCACTTTGGGTTTCCTGCCTGTTTCAAGGAGTTCATTATTGAGGATATCTTCTACAAATATCATTTTCTTATGATGCCCGATCATCAGGATCACAACCTTTCTGCCATCGTACTTTCATTATAACAAAAAGGATGTTATGGTTCCATGCTGCTATTTGTAAAATTTTTCTTTCTTTTTCTTACACACTCCGTCAGTAAAAATTCGATCTGGCCGTTCATAGAGCGAAATTCATCTTCAGCCCATTGTACAAGTTCCTTGTAAAGGGAAGCCGACAGGCGCAGAGGGATTTGCTTTTTTTCTTTTTCACTTTGAATCATTTGTATACCTTCCGGGTTCAATAGATCGAACCGCTGTTTACCACGGGTTGGGCATCCCTGTTTCCGCACAGGACAACAAGCAGGTTGCTGACCATTGCAGCTTTGCGCTCATCATCCAGGTTGACGGTTTTGTTTTCAGTTAATTTTTCCAGAGCCATCTCTACCATACTGACAGCGCCTTCGACGATCATTTTGCGCGCATCAATGATCGCCGAGGCCTGCTGGCGCTGGAGCATAACGGCGGCGATCTCCGGTGCATAAGCAAGATGCGTGATTCTCGCTTCACATATTTCCAAGCCTGCAATATCCACCCTTGACTGGATTTCCTCTTTCAGCCGCCCGGCAATTTCCTGGCTGCTCCCGCGCAGTGATTTTTCATCCCCGTCGTTGGATACGTCATAGGGGTAGAGGCGTACGACATTCCTTAGTGAAGAGTCGCACTGCATGGACAGAAATTCGCGGTAGTTATCAACGTTGAAAACGGCCTTGGCGGTATTGGTCACCTTCCATACGACCACAATGCCGATGATGATCGGATTGCCCAGAAGATCATTGATTTTCTGTTTGTCGTTGTTGAGAGTCATGGCTTTCAGCGAAATTTTCCGGCTGGGCTGCGATGCAGTTTTTACCGGGGTCGGGTGCTCCGAAGCGGGTATGGATGCGCTTGGGGGAGGCAATGCCGGATTGGATGCCGTGACAAAAGGATTGACAAAGAAAATGCCCTCTGCCTTCAATGAACCGTAATACTTGCCAAACAGCGTCAATACCAGGGCCTCATTTGGTTTCAGGATCTTAATGCCGGCAAAAAGGAGCGGCCCAACAAGGCAAAGCCAGACTAAGGCAACGGTAAGTCCGAGCCCATAGGGGAAGTAGCCTCCTCCGGAATCAAGACCAACGGTGGATCCGATGAGCAACGGGATCGATCCCAGCATCATCAGGATGTTGAGCAAAAGGATCAGCATCCCGTTCACACCCTGAATTACTTTTTCCTCATAATGCAGCTGCCTGTCGTTCATAATACGACCCCCTGAATTAAGATATGATATCAATAAGATATCAAAGAGATTCTACATCCCTTTCCTGGATTTGTCAACAGGGCAACTATCGGTTCTATATACACCATTGAATAGCAGCAGGTAACGCAACTTTTTGTGATATATATGCAACTTTTTTCTATTTTCAAAAAATGATTTCGCCAATATAATCAGAACACAGGGGTCAGAAGCCCTGTCAGAAAAAATGTGGAGGTGCATCATGAGAAGTTGGAGAAGATTTGTTGTTTTTATGCTTTCACTGGTTATGCTCGTTTCGGCGACAGCAGGATGCAAAAGCGGGAGCAAGACAGCAACCACCGGCAAAGCAGCGACAGCAGGCAAGGCCACTACCGCAGCCAAGGCGGGCGCAACAGGAGCAAAGACCACGGCGAAAACATCCACGAATCCAATCACGGGAGCCGATTTGGGACCGGGTGAAGATCCAGGAGCAGGAAATGGGCCATCCGAAGAGCCTGCAGAAGATCCCTCAGACGAACCGGATGCAAACACAATCGACATGGGAGGCAGGACCATCCGATTGGTTTCCCTGTGGCTTCCGCCGGCACCGGACCGGGAATCCCTGCTTGGAGTCGGGACCGAAGAATATGACGCTTTTTACTACAGCCTGCAGGAGGCTGAAAAAAAGTACAATGTAAAGCTGGATCTTGTGAAAGGCAGTTCAACTGTCCGTAATGATTTTACGAATGCAGTCCTGGCAGGCCTTGTGCCTTGCGAAGCCCTGGAAACCACCAATACCCATCCCATTCCAAACCTGGCTTTGCAGAACATGATCATTCCTGTGGATGAATATGTGGATTTTACCAGTCCCCTGTGGAGTTTTGGTGCAGTCAATTCCATTTCCTACTGGAAAGGAAAACACTGGGGTATTGCTTCTGGAATCATGTATCCCGGGCAGATCGGTTCCTGTGTTATCTATAATAAAGATATTTTTAACCAGGAAGGGATCCAGGATCCGCAGGATCTGATGGATCAGGACAACTGGAACTGGGATACATTTCTTGAAGCAGCCCGGTTGGCGACCAAAGATCTTAACGGAGACGGTGTGGTGGATCAATTTGGTATGACCGGATCCTACGATCGTTTCATCAACAACCTGATTTTTTCCAACGGAGGGCGGTTGACATACCTGGAGAATGACAAGAGCTACGTGTCGATCACAGATCCGAAAGTCATCAAAGCAGTTCAGTTTGGAATGGACCTTGTGAATGTATATAAGGTAGTGGAACCTTTGACTTACACAACAAAACGAAATTATAATAACCGGGCGGAAATATTTGATCAGGGGAAGGCGGGCATGTTGATTACGGAAGGATATGATCTTAAATATCGTATTCAGGCGGGGATCAATGCCGCACTGGCCATGTTGCCCAAGGGACCGGATGCAAATGTTTATGGAAACGTGATGATATCCGGAAGATTCTTTATATTCCCAATCACCCTCACCAGCGATCCGGCAGCAGGAGATATCATCCGGGTCGTTGCAGATGCCAACTGTTCCTGGGATAAAAGCAAGTCTTTTTGGCAGGGAGAGAGGAAAGTATATACAACTCCCCAGTATGGTACGGAAAGAGATCGGAAAATCAGTTCCCAGTATGCGGCTTCCGTCGACTATCCTCATGAACAGGCCTATCCGGGATTTCCAGGAAAATACCAAAGTGCTGTCCTTGGTGTGTTCAGTGGACAGACCGGTCTGGGGGCCGCGCTGGAATCCATCCGGGCACCGTTGCAGACCATTTTGGATGATACGATCAACAAATGATGATTACCTAAAATCTTTGTACCAATGCTGAAATACGGCAGGATGCGGCAAAATCGCATTCTGCCGGTTATTCAGATTGAGAATTGCATGTGACCGGTTGTAAAAGATAACCGTACGTTGTTATACTGTTGCTGAGGGCAAAGAAATGATTAAAGTCGATACCCATATAAATTATTTTGGACAGGGCCAGTGCTTTCAAATTTGGAATGTTGAGAGAGACTCAGTGACCTATAATATCGTATATATTATTTTGGGAGGCAAAGGCCAGTATATCGACGTCGAAAAGGAAATCGAATTTAAAAAAAATCACCTCTATATTTTGCCGGCAAACCGGCATTACCTGCTTAAGCGTTTTCCGGAAGAACCGCTGGATCATATCTGGTTTCATGTGGACATCTTCCCGGCCCTGGACAGAAATTCTGTGATTGAGTTCAATATTGATGATAAAAAATATATACGGAACATCGTGGATTCCATTTCCTGCCGGATCAAAGACAGCCTTCGTTACTGGAAAAAGAATTCAAAGTTACTGGACAGGATGGTGAAGGATGATAATTATGTATCCGGTTTTGCACCCTTGACTATGCAAAATCAAATCCAGGATCTGCCCGGCTACACCAATAATTTCAATATCCTGAATGCACTCCTGATATGCCTGCTGACCTGTGTGATGCAGGAAGAAAGACAAAACATATTCCTTATTGACAATCCTTACGTGGAGAAGGCATTTCAATTTATCCGCAAGCACTACAGGGAGGATATCGACAATCAGACCATAGCAGATCACCTGAACATCAGCAGACTGCATCTTATTAAAATATTCAAACAAAAAATGAACACCACACCCCATAAATTCTTATTGAATTATCGGGTTTCCATGGCAGATCTTTTTCTTTCGCATGGGCTCAACATCTCTGAGACTGCAGAACAGGTGGGGATCGAGCCACAGTCATTATCCAGGGTATATAGACGGATCAGGGGGTATGCGCCCCGGGAAGCAAAAAAACTGGATTGAAACAGACAAACAAGAAAACAGGCTTACGATATCATTATAAGGAAGAGTGTGAAAATTGATGAATTTCGGAGACAAACGAGACTGGTTTTTTGAAAGACGGTTTGGCATGTTTGTGCACTGGGGGATCTATGCTGTCCATGCATACCATGAACAGGAAACCTTTAGACTGGGCATTCCCCGGGCGGAATATGAGCCGGTGATGCAAGAGTTCAATCCGGTGAACTACGACCCGGATGCCTGGCTTGACCTGATGGAGGAGGCCGGGATGGAATACATCACCTTCACGACCAAGCACGTCGACGGATTTTGCATGTGGGATACGAAGGAAACGGATTTCAATGTCATGAAAACTCCCTGCGGAAAGGATACACTGGATATGCTGGCACAGGCCTGTCACAGGCGGGGCATACCCTTATGCCTCTATTATTCCTGCGCAGATATGCATCATCCCAACTATCCCAACCAGGGAAGACCCTACGAACATTTGTATCCGCAGCCGGGAGACCGGCCGGATCTTAGCAAATACATAGATTATGTCGAGCGGCAGCTGACGGAGCTTTGCACCCGGTATGGGGAGATCTCTGGTATTTTCTGGGATGCCAACGTGGCCAAACACAGGGATCCGTCCATCAATGCCATGATCCGAAAATTCCAGCCCGGAGCAGTGATCAATGACCGGGGATACGATGAGGGAGATTACGGAACTCCGGAACGGGACTATAAGAAAGATCAGCTGGACAAAATCGTCCGGTTTGAAAAACCCACAGAAACCTGCCAGGCGATCGGGATGGAGAGCTGGGGATACCGGGAAGGGGAGACATACTACAGCAGCAAGTATATGATGCAAAGCATCGATCGGACGCTGGCCATGGGGGGCAACTACCTGCTCAATGCAGGGCCGAAAGCCGACGGGACCATCCCGCAGGAATGTATAACGGTTCTTCGTAAGATCGGGGACTGGTACAAGCGGGTCAGGGAAGCTTTTGACGGAACTGCACCGGCCTCGGAACTGATCACCAGCCACGACATGATGCTCACGCGCAAAGGCAACACCCTGTATCTCCATCTGCACAAGGATCCTGCCGGCAACTCTGTGCTGCTCGATCCCCTGGCGGTACTGCCGATCCGTGCGACCTTGCTCAACGACGGCAGGGAACTGGGTTTTCGCCGGGATATGGGAGTTCGCCACTGGAAAATGGGAATGGAACCTTTGCGCATCCTGAACCTGCCAACCGAGGAATTCACCCACCAGGTCATGGTGATCAAACTGGAATTTGATGAGCAGGGAGCCCTTCCGCCGGAGCTGCTTGTGGGTCGTCCGGCAAACGGGCAGAACCTTTCAGAAGGAGAAACAGCACTATGACATACCGTGCGGTTTTGAGTACAGTTTTGAGGGTGTTTTTGAGTGTGTTTATGGGAGTTGTCGTCATGTTGACCGGATGTTCTGTCGGCGGAAATAAGAAAGCCGAAGATGAAAAACGTTATCAGGCCGTTCTTGCCCACCAGCCGGTGGGGTACTGGCCGGCGGATGAGGGAGAGGGGGACGTGCTTACCGACCGTTCCGGCAAGGGCAACAACGGGAAAATATACAATATTCCCTGGGCAAAGGGACTTTTGGATTTTACCAGCCGGTACCAGTGGATCGAAATCCCTGTTCTGCCGGAATACCAGGGGAGATCCTTTACCCTGGGGGGGTGGATCTGCACCCGTATCACATATATCAACAACGGCATGACTTTTATCGGGAGTGCAAAAGGGATCACAAACAACACAGAGCTGACGAATGTGGCATTTGCCTTGCGGATCGGAGCGAAAAACACAGTGGATGCTGTAAGCAGCGGCAAGGCGGATGCTCTGGGTTCCAGGACCAGGGGGATCGCGATCGAACCGTTGAAGTGGCAGCATGTCATGTACACCTTTGAAAACGGCAATGCAAGTCTGTATATCAATGGCAGCCTGGTGCAATCAGCGGCGGGAGTTGCGTTTGAAAGCCTGAAATTTCCGCTGATGATCGGATATGAATCCGGATGGTGGGATGTCAACGGCGGGTCAAAATCCCTGGACGGGACGGTGCGTGACATCGT
>DOHE01000006.1 GCA_003535395.1 Clostridiales bacterium
AGGTGGAAGCCATGACCATGGCCTCCCGGATCGTGGTTATGAAAGACGGATTCATCCAGCAGGTGGACAGTCCGGCCAACCTGTATGAACGGCCGGCCAACCTGTTCGTGGCTGGATTCATCGGCAGCCCGCAGATGAACTTCATCAATGCCCTGGTGGAAGAACGGGGAAGCGGGGAACTGTATCTGCTGTTCGGGAACAATGTTATCCAGCTGCCTGAACCCAAGGCCAAAAGGCTTGCCGCCGGCGGTTACATCGACAAAACCGTTGTACTTGGCATCCGCCCGGAGAATATCCACGTGGATGAAATGCACCTGTCACAAATGGAGCACAGTGTTGTTTCCGCAGATGTGGAAGTGGTGGAAATGCTGGGTTCCGAGACTCTGCTGTATGTAACTGTCAATGGGGTCAAGAACAATGTGGTGGCCAAAGTCAACCCCCGTTTCAGAACGATTGTGGGAGACAAGATCAAGATGGCGCTGGATCCCAACCGCATCCATATTTTCGACAAGGAAACAGAGCAGACCATCATTAACTGACATCCAACTTAACGATCTTACACAATCGTATGATCCGCCGAACAAAGCCGGGCGCGCCGCAAAGGGATGTGCCTGGTTTTTTTTGGTTCTTTGCATACCCTTGTGCGAAGAAGGGGATGTATGTTAAACTGACACGGGGTGCATGGAATTGTTGAAACTGATACAGAGCGCTATCGACAAAGCTGCAGAAACCACAGGATTCGGATTTGGCATGACGGACTCCTCCGGCCTGATCCTTGCCTGTTCCGACAAAAAAAAGAACGGCATGATGGACGATGGCGCCCGGGAATTCATTTCACAGAATCTTCATGCAATGGATCTTCATGAGCGGCGTTACCGGCGGATGGTGATTAAGAACCACCTGGAAAATGTGGTATTTATCAGGAGCACCGGTGAAACAGCGGAAAAATGCCTGGATGTTTTGACGGCAGGGATCGAATCCATCCGGATGGGATTTGATGAGAAAGGCGACAAACAGGTGCTGATCCGCGGAATTCTCCTGGATAATATCCTGCCCGGAGATGTGATGCTAAGGTGCCGGGAGCTCCATATCCCCATGGAAGGCCAACGAGCGGTCATCCTGGTGAGGACGGCCAAACCCGCAGGTACAGGGGTTCTTGAGGTTTTACAGAGCATGTTCCCTTCAAAGAACAGGGATTTCATCGTACTCATCGATGACCTTGATACTGTGCTGGTGAAGGAACTGAAAAACAGGACGGACAGAGGGGAACTGGAGCAGCTTTGCTCTATGATCGCCGACACGGTGAGCTCGGAGCTCATGACCAAGGTTGTAGTGGGATTGGGAGGCCTCACGGATAATATCCGGGATATCGCCCGCTCGTGCAAGGAAGCCCAGATGGCCATTACCATCGGCAGCATCTTTGACGGAGAGCAGACCGTGCTCGATTACAACAAACTGGGCATCGGGAGGCTCATCTACCAGCTTCCCATCAAGATGTGTCATCTGTTTTTAAATGAGGTTTTTAAGGGCGGAGAGGCTTATATTTTCCAAACGGAGATTTTAAACAGCATCCAGCAGTTTTTCGACAGCGACTTTAATGTAAGTGAAGCCGCAAAACAGCTGTATGTCCACCGGAACACGCTTGTTTACCGGCTGGACAAAATCGAAAGGGACCTGGGACTGAACCTTAGAAAATTCAATGATGCCATGGTGCTGCGCATCGCCGTCATGGTGAAGAAATACTTAAACAGCCTGGAAAATGAGGGAAGGATATGATCCTTTTTACCGGTGTAAACAAAAAATATGCCGACGGGACCGTCGCTTTACGCAATATCAACCTGAAAATAGAAAAAGGCGAATTCGTGTTTCTCATCGGAGCCAGCGGATGCGGGAAATCCTCTTTGATCAAGCTTTTGATTAAGGAGGAAGATGCCACCAGCGGGCTTGTCCGGGTGAACGGGTACGATCTGTCCGGCATGAGCGCCAAGGCGGTGCCCTTTTTCCGCAGAAGTCTGGGGATCGTATTTCAGGATTTTCGACTGCTCAACAACAAGACTGTTTTTGAGAATATTGCCTTTGCGCTGCGGGTCACCGGGGCATCCCCAAAAACCATCCGGCGACATGTGCCGATGGCGATGGCGATGGTAGGCCTGACCAAAAAGGCGGATGCCTATCCCGGTCAGTTAAGCGGCGGCGAACAGCAGCGTGTGGCCATTGCCCGGGCCATCGCCAACAACCCCGTGCTGCTGATCGCCGACGAACCCACCGGCAATCTGGATCCCGACAATTCATGGGAAATCATGCGCCTGCTGCAGGAGATCAATTCCATAGGGACCACGGTCCTGGTAGCCACTCATGAGAGGGCCATCGTGAACGCAATGAGTCAGCGGGTCATCGCCATTTCAGACGGCAGGATCATCAGGGACGAGAGGAAAGGGATTTACGAGGATGAAGGCAGAAACAGCTAAATATATGCTGACAGAAGGAGTCACCAATATCAACCGGAACAAGCTCATGTCCCTGGCTTCGGTCAGTATCGTCGCAGCCACTCTTCAGGTGTTCGGCATCTTTTATATATGTGTCGTGAATATCGCAGCCAATACAGCTGTTTTAAGAGATGAGCCCGAGATCTACATGGAATGCTACCCGAATGCAGATGCCAAAACCCTGGAGGCTGTGGAGAAATATCTGCAGCAGGAGGAACGTATCGCCCTGTATGAAAAACTGACCAAAGCGGATGCCATGGCCAGACTGAAGGAGATATTGGGCGAGAAGGACTCAAGCATTCTGGAAGGTTTGGATGAAAGCTTTCTCCCCGTAGCATACCGGATCAAGCTGAACGACCCGGAGGACAGCCAGAATATGGCGGATGACTTGAGAAAAGTTACGGGGGTGGAGATAGTGGAATTCTCTGGGGATACCATTTCCTTCCGGATACGCATCCTTTCCTGGATCCAGGCTGCCAGCGCCATTATGATACTGATCCTCATGCTCAACAGCATCCTGATCATCTCCAATACCATCAAAATCACTGTTTTTGCCCGCCGGAAAGAAATCGGCATCATGAAACATATCGGGGCAACAGATTGGTTCATCCGCTGGCCGTTTCTGGTGGAGGGCGCTATCATCGGACTGTTGGGCGCGATCGCTTCGTTTTTTGTGGTTACTTACGCATATTCCGTGATCGTAACCCGGTTCAATACGGATATGCAACTCATCAGCTCCCAGGTATTCAATTTTATTTCCCTTGTAAAGCCCGGCCAGATCGCCTTGAAACTTTTACTTTCCTATGTTATAATCGGTGAAGCTATTGGGATTTTGGGAAGTTATATCTCGATACGAAAACATCTGGTCGAATAAAATTGCCGGGGGAGGAACCCACCGATGAAAAAGTCCCTTTTCAAGGGAACAATTTATGCCGTCTCCTTACTCTGTTTCATCAGCATTCCTGTGTCCGCTTCCGAGCTTGAGCAGGTACAGCAGGAGAAACAGCAGATCGAGAATCAGCTTTCCGAAGCAAAGACCAACAAGGAGCAGTACCAGGCCCAATATTATGACGCCAATAACCAGCTGCAATATGTGATATCCGTTCAAAACTGGGCATACCAGGAGCTTGAGGTCAATCAGGAGAATGTGCAGCGGCTGGTGGGTGAAATTGATCAGCTGTCCGGGGTCATCGACAAAACCACCGCTGATTACAACAGGAAGACGGATCAGCTGAAAGACCGGCTTCGGGTGATGTAGGNNAAACTGGATTTTCTGATTTCTTCCGGCAGTCTTTCTGAGTTTTTTCAGCGGGTCCGCTGGTTGACCCGGGTATTTGAGAAGGACCGGCAGGTGATGGCGGATTACATGAATGCCAAAATGGACCTGGACACCAAACGCAATCTGGTGGAAATAGAAAAACAGGGCGCTTTGCAGACTGCTGACAGTATGCGCCAGGACATCGTCAATATCAGTGTGAACCGGTCCTACGCCGAAGAAAGGCTTCGGATCACCCAGAGCAACTACGCCTACTGGTCACAGATGGAGGAGCAGTTTGCTCAGAAATCCATGGAGCTGCAGCAGATCATCATGAATCTTTCCGGAGGGGGAGCCTACACCGGTGGAGGCATGGCCTGGCCAACCCCCGGATGTTCACTCATCACGCAGTATTACGGCACATTCATCCACCCGATCCTGGGTGTTTACAAAAATCATTTTGCCATCGATATCGGTGCCCAATACGGTACGCCCATTGTTGCAGCCAACGGGGGGACGGTGATCTACTGCGGCTGGATCGACGGTTATGGAAACACGGTGATCATCGATCACGGCGGAGGGATCTCGACCCTGTATGCCCATGCCAGCTCCGTAACTACATATTTGAGCGCTTCGGTTTCAAAAGGGTCTGTCATCGCATACATAGGAAGTACCGGGATGTCCACGGGTCCCCACCTGCACTTTGAAGTCCGGGTCAACGGACAATGTGTTAACCCCCTGGACTACACCTCCCCGTAAAAGTATCGCGCTTCACCCATCCTGCGATTTTCCCCGGCGGCTGGAATGGTATCCTTATTTGAACTACACCGGCTTGCCAAGGTATTTTTTGAATTTTTCCGCAATATGGTATATCATATCCAAATGAAGTACAGACAGGGAGATGAAGGATTTGCATATCAGCAGGATGAAGCTGGCAGGTATTGTGCTCTTGACCGTACTGTTGACAACAGCGGTTTTCTTTTGGACAGGAGAAATCATCGGTCAGGAAGACAGACAGGTGATTTCTTTTGATACAAAAAGCGTGGATCCCAAGAATATTGAGCGGTTCAAGCAGGTTTGGACGCAAATCACGGATAATTATATTGACGAAGTGGACAATAATAAAATGCTTGAAGGAGCCATCTCCGGGATGGTGGAATCCCTGGGTGATCCATATTCCGGTTACCTCACTCCCAAAATGATGGCAGCCATGATGGAGGAGATCGAAGGCGTCTATTATGGTATCGGTGTTTCTCTGACAATGGACAAGGACGGACTGCTTACTGTGGTTGAACCCTTTAAGGATTCACCGGCAGCGGAAGCCGGGGTCATGGTGGATGACAAGATCGTGGAAGTCGACGGCCAGGATGTCACTCAAATCAAGGATGATCAGGCTATCGTCGCGATGGTGCGGGGGCCTGAGGGAACCCAGGTCAAAATCAAATTTTACCGCCAGGCGGAACACCGCTTTGTCGATATGGAAATTACCAGAAAACGGATCGTAGTGCGAAATCTGACAGACGCTATGCTTGACGCAGAAACCGGGTATATCCACATCAAATCCTTTGAAGGGGAAGTATCTCAGTTTTTCACCGAAACGATGGATGTGATGCTAAGAGCCGGGGCGAAAGGTCTGGTCATCGATTTGCGGGACAATCCGGGCGGCATGGTGAGGGAAGCAGCCAAAATCGCAGACAAACTTTTGCCCAAAGGGATCATCACCTATACCATAGACCGTCACGGAAACCGGTATGAATATGATTCCGATGAGAATCAGACACGTGTTCCCATCGTTGTTCTGGTCAACCAGCGTTCTGCCAGCGCTTCTGAAATCGTGGCAGGGGCTGTCCGGGATTATCAGCGGGGGAAGCTGGTCGGGGTTAAAACTTTTGGCAAGGGCATTGTTCAGCGTTTGAGTCCGGTTACGGACGATGCCGGACTCAATTTGACAACAGGCAGATATTATCTGCCGTCCGATGTATGCATACACAATGTGGGGATCGAACCCGATGTACAGATCGAACCTCTCGCAGAATATGCCAATAAACCTGTTTCCTATATTCCCCGGGACAAGGATGTCCAACTTCAAAAAGCTCTGGAGATCCTCAAAGCAGAGATCGAAAAAACCGGGACGCAGCAATGATCGATCATGAGGCGGAAATCTATACCGGGCTGGCCCGGGTCTATGACCGGTTCACCCGGGACATCGATTATGAGAAAACTGCACATCGCATCGATACAGCAATCACACAGGCGGGGTTGGGGCGTCCCCGGCACAGCACAAGGATCCTTGACCTGGCCTGCGGTACCGGAACCCTGGCAGGCCTGCTGGCAAAGAGGGGATATGCTGTGACCGGTGTTGACAGCTCTTTGGACATGCTGGCTGCAGCCCGGGAAAAGAATGATTGCCTGAAGGGCCTCTGTGAATTTCTCCCTGAATATTTTTGTTCCGATATGCGCAGTGTTTCGGTCGGTCAGAATTTTGATGTGGTGATTTGCACGCTGGACAGCTTCAATTATATACTCAGTCTGGACGAACTCACCCTGGTGTTTGGCAGGGTAAGACAGCATTTGGCTCCGGGCGGGCTTTTCCTGTTCGATATCAACACCCGGTATAAACTGGCCCACATGCCCGGAGGAGCCAGTTTCTGCGAAGTGCTGGAAGATATGGCGGTTTTCTGGGCGGCGGAGTTTGACCCGGTGACGGAAATATGCAGCTTTGACTTTTCAATATTTGTGAAAAACGAAAGAAATACTTTTGACAGGTACGATGAATTGCATGAGGAAAAAGCTTACCGGACGCGGGATATCGTTGCAGCCCTCAAAAAAACCGGATTCTCCGGGATCGAATGGACAGACTGGGACACTGGCGGGGAATTGCATGCCAAAAGTTTACGGGCTTTTTTTCAGGCATTGCTAAAAAATATTTGACACAAGATGGATGCTGTGATAGGATATCCACAAATTCAGTTTGTGTGCAGGAGGATGTTCAGATGGAAAGAGGCAAGGTGAAGTGGTTTAACTCCGAAAAAGGTTATGGGTTTATCGAAAGGGAAAATGGCAAAGACGTATTTGTTCATTTCTCAGCTATAACCATGGACGGATACAAGACACTTGAGGAAGGTGCTACGGTAGAATTTGAAGTTGTCGATGGAGCAAAGGGGCCCCAGGCCGCGAATGTATCCATTGTTTAATAAACTCTGAATTCGTATCAAAAGCAGGTCGCCCGGTATCACTGATACCGGGTTTTCTTTATGTGTTGCGTATTGCGCCGCGCCTGGGGACGCCTTGACCGGGTCCGGGGCAAAAGAAAAACCCGGCATTATGCCGGGTTTGGTGGAGGGAGGTGGATTCGAACCACCGAAGTCGTGCGACAACAGATTTACAGTCTGCCCCCATTGGCCACTCGGGAATCCCTCCATGGGATGGAGCTGGCGGACGGATTTGAACCCCCGACCTGCTGATTACAAATCAGC
>DOHE01000318.1 GCA_003535395.1 Clostridiales bacterium
CCCGTCGAGCACATCCCGGTTGGCCTGCATGTAAACAGACGGATCCCCGATATCGCACCAATAACCTTCTGCAATATAGCCGTAAAGCCCGGCCTTTTCTTCCAGCACCCGTGGAAATACATCACGGCTGAAATCAGGAGCCTCTGTTTCCGGATAATATTTGAATATCTCAGGAGAAAGGATATAGATCCCCGTATTGGCGGTATCGCTGAATACCTCTCCCCATCCCGGCTTTTCCAGAAACCGCAGGATCCGCCCGTCCCCGTCGGTGACGACGATTCCATATTCAAGAGGGCGAGCCACTCTTTTCAATACAATCGTTGCAACGGCAGCCTTTTTCAGGTGAAAGGCCACCGCATCCGTAAGATCGATGTCTGTCAGGCAATCTCCGCTGATGACCAGGAAATCTCCGGGAAACATCCCCTGAGTCATACGTACACTGCCCGCAGTTCCAAGAGGACGGATCTCCTCCCGGTAGGATAATGATACGCCAAACTGTTCCCCATCTCCAAATACTGACTTGATGAGAGGCGGCAGATAATGCAGGGTGGCTGTGACATTTTTAAAGCCATGAGCGGCCAAATGCCGGAGGATCGTTTCCATGACCGGCTGATTGGCAACCGGCACAAGAGGCTTTGGCAGTTCACTTGTGAGCGGCCGAAGTCTCGTGCCCTCTCCTCCGGCCATAATTACAGCATGCATCGGATTCATCTCCATCCCATTTATTGGTATGATTTGACTTTGCTGCAAAAGTCTTTGAACAGACGCGCTTTGCAGTGCAATCCTATTTTCCCCAATATCAGAGGAGATGATTCCCAGATGATTCTCAGGACATTCCCAGATGATTCCCAGATGATTNNCCAGATGATTCCCAGATGATTCCCAGATGATTCCCATCCGGTTGTCGAGGCCCGCAGGCACATCATGTACCCAGGGTACACAATGGGAGCACACAATGGGGGCATACAATGGGAGCACACAATGGGGGACCACAATGGGGGCATACAATGGCAAAAAAAGCACAAAAAAGGGCATTGACCCGGTTCCTGCTTTATGCTACCATGATACCTGTTGTTTCACAATGCGGGAGTGTGGTGGAACTGGCAGACGCACTGGACTCAAAATCCAGCGATGGCAACATCATGTGGGTTCGATTCCCACCACTCCCACCAATCCCACCACAACATGAACCAACGTGCGGGCAAGATGCCGAACGATGGAAGTCAAGCCACATCATAAGCTCAGCCGCGGAAATCGTTTTTATTCCGACGAATTATATTTTTTATAATGCACCAATTTATCCCTGATATCCCGGATCGTGTTCAGGGAATTTTCTGCCGTTTGCATCTTCCGGTCCTTTTTTGCTTTCCGTGCCCGGGGATCCGATGGATGCATTGGCTGAATGATGCCATAATTGATGTTCATCGGTTGAAAATCCCGGATGGAAGAGTCCGAGATATAACGGGCCAGGGCGCCAATGGCCGTATGAGGCATGAATTCAATCGATCCGCCCAACATGCCGAGAGCGGCATGGATGCCTGCAGCCAAGCCGGAGGCTGTAGATTCCACGTAGCCTTCCACCCCGGTCAATTGGCCGGCAAAATATATTGTTTTGCCCCGTGCATAGGGTTCCATCAAACGGTAAGAGGCGTCAAGCCTTCCCGGAGACTGGATATAAGTATTACGGTGCATTGCACCGTAACGCGCAAATTCGGCTTTTTGAAGTCCCGGGATCATGCGGAATACGCGCTGCTGTTCCCGCTTAAGTAAATGAGTCTGGAAGCCTACGATGTTATAAAGGGTGGCTGCATGATCATCCTGGCGAAGCTGGACCACTGCATGCGGTTCTTTGCCTGTTTTCGGATCCTGCAATCCCACCGGTTTCATCGGTCCAAAGCGTAAAGTATCCACCCCCCGAACCGCCATGCTTTCCACCGGCATGCAACCCTCAAATACGGAAGCATGTTCAAAGCCCCGGAATTCAACCGCTTCCGCCTTGATCAACTCCTGGTAAAATGCAAGGTACTGTTCCCGGTCCATCGGGCAGTTGATATAGTCATCTCCCCCTTTACCATACCGGGATGCCCGGAACGCGGTGGACATATCGATGGAATCTGCGTAAAGCACGGGTGCCGCAGCATCAAAAAAATGCAGCTGTTCGCTGCCCAGCCGATCGGCAATATCATGGGAAAGCGCATCCGCTGTAAGCGGTCCGGTCGCAATGATCAACGGCACATCTTCACTTAGTTCATCCATCCGAAAGATTTCTTTGGAATGAGTGAAGATCAGAGGATGCTCCCGGATCATCCGGGTAATCATCATGGAAAATGCATCCCGGTCCACGGCAAGCGCTCCCCCCGCAGGAACCCGTGCTGCCATCGCGCAGCGCATCACCAGAGAATCCAGCAGCTGCATTTCTTCTTTCAGCAACCCTACTGCATTTTCCAGGGAGGCTGCACGGAAAGAGTTGGAACAGACCAGTTCGGCAAAGTATTCCTGGCGATGGGCCGGGGTCATCCGGTCTGGTTTCATTTCAAATAACCCGACCCTGACTCCCAGGGAGGCACCCTGCCATGCTGCTTCGCACCCGGCCAGGCCTGCTCCGATAATATTCAGTCGGGGGGGATCAAGTCTCTCCGGAACCGGCATCCGCCCCCTCCTCCTTGCTTTTTTTCTCCAGTTTGCGGGTAAAGCTGCATGTATCCATGGAGCATACGATCTTCCCCTGCCTGCCGGTAAATTTTATGGTGAGATAGCTGCCGCATTCAGGGCAATTCTCCTTTAGCGGTTTGTCAAAGGATACAAAGGTACATTGAGGAGAATTCTCACAGCTGTAGAAAGTCCGGCCTTTTTTGGATTTTCTGATCATGACCCGTCCTGCGCATTTGGGACACATCACGCCGGCTTCTTCTGCCAGGGGTTTGGCATTCCGGCATTCCGGAAATCCCGGACAGGCCAGAAACTTGCCAAACCGTCCAAATTTAACAACCATCTTCCTGCCGCATTTTTCACAGGGAATATCGGTTTCTTCATCTTTCATCACAACTTTTTCAATTTTGCTGTCTGCATCGGAAAGGGTTTTGGAAAAGACTCCGTAAAAATCCTGCAATACCTGGTTCCATACCGCCTTTCCCTCCTCCACCTCATCCAGCAGTTTTTCCATGCGGGCTGTAAACTTCACATCCACGATATCTGAAAAATTGAGCTTCATCATTTCATTGACCACCTTGGCCGTATCCGTCGGCACCAGGAATTTCTTGTCTTTTTCCACATATCCCCTGTCCAGGATAGTAGAGATAATGGACGCGTAGGTACTTGGACGGCCGATCCCAAGTTCCTCCATGGCCTTGACGAGAGCAGCTTCCGTATAACGGGCAGGGGGCTGGGTAAAATGCTGTTCGGGGATCAGCTTTTTTAACTGGAGTTGATCGCCTGTCTCAAGATCCGGAAGATTGGACATTCCTTCCTCCTCTGTTTTTTCATCCTGTGTTTCTGTATACACGGCCAGATGTCCCGGAAACCGGAGGTGGGAGCCCAGGACCTTAAAAGTATGACCGGAAGCATCGATATCCGCTGTGATCGTATCATACACGGCTGCCGCCATCTGACATGCGGTAAACCTGTCCCAGATGAGTTTATATAATTTGTATTGATCCGGAGCAAGGGATCCCCGGATCTCATCGGGTTCCATGTCCAGATGGGCAGGACGGATCGCTTCATGAGCATCCTGAGCCGCATTTTTATTGGCATAGACCCGGGGGTTTTCCGGCAGGTATTCCCCTCCGAACCTTTTCCGGATATATTCAATGATTTCATGCATCGCTTCTGCAGAGATCCGGGTGGAATCCGTTCGTATATATGTCACAAGTCCTGTGGGCCCTTTCCCGGATAGTTCCACCCCTTCATACAGCTGCTGTGCCAGCATCATGGTCTTTCGGGCGCTGAATCCAAAACGCCTGGAAGCTTCCTGTTGCAAGGTGCTGGTTATGAATGGCGGTGCAGGAGTTTTCCGCTTTTCGCTGCGTTTTACCTGAGCAACCACAAAGGGTCCGTCTTTGACCTGTTGAATCACAGCTTCTGTTTCCGCCTGATTGTTTAAATCCGTTTTTTTGTTTCCTTTGCCGAAATACTTCGCCTTGATCAGAACTTTTTGTGCTGTTTTATGCAGGTTGGCTATCAGGGACCAGAACTCCTTCTCTGTAAAGGAGCCGATTTCTTCCTCCCGGTCACAGATGAGACGTGTTGCAACAGACTGGACCCGTCCGGCACTCAAACCTTTTCGTACTTTTCTCCACAGCAGCGGGCTGATGCTGTAACCCACGATGCGGTCAAGGATCCGTCTGGCCTGCTGGGCATTTACCAGATCCATATCGATGTGACGGGGAGATTTGATCGCCGTCTTGACAGCATGATCCGTGATTTCGTTGAAAGTAATCCGGCAGCTCTCCTGTCCATCCATTCCAAGCAACGTGGCCAGATGCCAGGATATGGCCTCCCCTTCCCGGTCCGGGTCCGTAGCCAGCAAAACTTTTTTTACTTTCTGGGCTTCCTTTTTCAGTTTGTTGATCACTTCCCCCTTGCCGCGGATAGTGACGTATTTGGGTTCAAATCCTTGCTCCACATCCACGCCCATCTGACTCTTGGGAAGATCACGGATATGCCCCACCGAGGCTTCGATCCTGTAATCCCTGCCCAGGAATCTGCCTATGGTTTTTACCTTTGCAGGGGATTCAACGATCAATAAGTACTTCGCCATTCGTTACCTCCGATGTTTCTCTTTTATCGGATACATTATAATACCAATAGCCGAAAATATACAACCCGAACTTCCTTCCACGCGAACTTCCGCATGAACTTTCATGTACACACGTAGAGTCCGCCCTTTCTTGCGATCCATCCCCTCAGTTCCATCTCTACAAGCAGGCAGCCGGCTTTGTCCGGTGGCATCCGGGTCTCTTTGCATATACTGTCGATATGGTTGATCCCACTGCTTACCAGATCGTACAGCTGTATGTGATCAGGGCCCATTGCCCGGATCATCTCCCGCACCCCTTTTTCTCCATTCCCGTCTCCCGGATACAGGAAGTCCAGCCCGATTTTTTCAAGGATGTCCCCAATACTGCTGACCAGTATCGCTCCCTGTTGCCGGATCATGGCATGAGTGCCCCGGCTGTTGCTGCTGCTGATATTCCCCGGAACTGCAAACAGATCCCGGCCCTGCTCCCCGGCATGCCCTGCGGTGATCATGGTTCCGCTTTTCTCTGAAGCTTCCACGACAACGACCCCCATAGCCATGCCGCTGATGATCCGGTTGCGAACCGGAAAGTTATAATCATAGGGCACGGATCCCGGAGGGTATTCTGACAGCACGATGCCTTCCTGCGCAATTCGCTCCATCAGCCCTGCATTTTCAATCGGATAATGCACATCCACACCGCATCCCAAAACTGCCGCGGTACGCCCCTTCACAGCCAGAGCCGCTGCATGCGCTTCTGCGTCGATGCCGCGGGCGAGGCCTGAGATGATCGTCAGTCCCAATGCTGCCAGCTGGCTGGAAAAATCCCGGGTCACCTTCAGGCCATAACTGCTTGCCTTTCTTGATCCGATGATAGCGATGCCTTTTTCTTCCAGTTTGGGCATGCCCCGGTAATACAGCAGCAAAGGCCAGTCCGCAATGGTATTTAACCCTGCAGGGTATCCGGAGCTGCCGGGATATAAAAGCCCGATGCGCAGTTTCATCAGTTTTTCATACGACCGCTTCGCTTCATCTTTGAAGAGATCATTGCTCATCAGATTCACCCATTCTCCTGGAAGCTGATACGCTTTCTTCAATTCACTGGGACCTGAATGCCAAAGCGGTCGGGCTCCTCCGGAATCCTTCAGAATGATCCTCTTTTTGGACAGATCGATGGCCGGCAGTAACGAAAACCAAAGCCAGTACAAATCTTCTTCATTATAAACCGGGCGATCCATATCTACATGTCCTCCTCTCCCCGGTACTGGAGCGCTTCCATGATATGCCTGTCCAGGATATCTGCACTTTGCCCAAGGTCAGCGATGGTCCTGGCTACCCTTAGCACTTTCAGTCTTCCACGGGGGCTGAGCCCCA
>DOHE01000091.1 GCA_003535395.1 Clostridiales bacterium
CACCAGTTCCATGATGTCATTCAACTGAGCCCTGCGTTTTTGGGACGATACGCCTTTCAGGTCGGCAACAAAGCCAAGGTAGTCTTTCACGGTCATATCCATGTACAGGGGCGGACGTTCGGGCATAAATCCGATTCTGGATTTCACTGCCTTCGGATCTTCCAAAATATCATAACCGCATACTTTCACCGATCCGGAAGTGGATGGCAGATACCCGGTGATGATATTCATGGTAGTGGACTTTCCGGCTCCATTGGGTCCCAGGAAACCAAGGATCTCTCCTTTGTTGACCGAGAAGCTCACATGCTTCACCGCTTGTATGGAGCCATAGTTTTTGCACAGATCAATAATTTCGATCAAAACAAGTCCTCCCTTTCTATAAAGGAATAGCACGATTATAATGTTTCCTAAAAACAATTTCAACAAAAGAATATGTAAAAAACGTGTGAAGTTATGGAAATCGCCATAAGAATTCCATTATATGGGATTTTAAACAATGCGGTTTCGTAAATTTTTACAAAAATGAATAAAATTTTTCAATACCTTGCTGAAATATCGTGTATACTTGTTTTATCGGTTGTCCCGGGTATAAAACACGCGTTATCGCAAATTCATTGTGAAAGGCAAGGTGGTATTCACGGAAGTCCTGCGGAACGCAGATGCTTGGAACGAAATCGATACAAACTGGGATACGGACAGAGCAAAAACCGGTTTGGATAATTATTGCAGATCAACGTCACAGGGTGGCAGGATCATCAACCGAAAAGGCGAGACCCTGTATGAGTGCCCCGGCGATGCGGATATCTGCGAAGCCTGCATACGGCTGCACGGCGACCCGGACGGCTATGCTGCCTGCATGAAGTCTCATTTGTACGGAAGCTATCAGGCAGAACGATTTGGCGGGCGATATGTGTATTTTTGCCCTCTTGGGCTGGTATACTGGGCATCCCCCGTGACCCGGGACGGGGCGATCGTGGCGACCCTGGTGGGAGGTCCCGCGCTGATGGTGGAACCCGATGATTTTCTTCTCATCGATATTGGAAAGAAAGAACAGCTGACTGAAAAACAGATAGCGGAAGTAAAGAACCTTGTCAACAAAATGAGCGTACAACGGCCGGATCGGGTCAACAGCCATGCGGAACTGCTGTTCATGGTGGCCGCCTATATCTCCGAATGCAGCGATTATTTCCGGCAGGAAAAGGACAATCTCGAGCAGCAGTCCAACATTTCGGAATACATCCATTACATCAAGACCATGGGCGGTTCCGAAAGTGACATGAAAGAATATCCGCTGGAAAAGGAAGTCGAACTGATGTCCCTCATTTCCATCGGCGACAAACAGGAATCACAAAAGCTTCTGAATGAGATTTTCGGGCATATCTTCTTTTCCACCGGCGGCAATTTCGAGGTCATCAAAGCCCGGGTCCTGGAACTGGTGGTGCTGCTTTCCCGGGCAGCGATGGGCGGCGGCGCCGATATCGAACAAATCTTCGGTTTGAACTACAAGTATCTGTCTGAGATCCATAACTTCCATACTGTGGAGGAGTTGGCCCAGTGGCTGTCCATGATCATGGCCCGCTTCACGGATTGCGTGTTCAATCTGGCAGATGTGAAGCATATCGATGTGATCTACAGGGCGATCGACTATATCAAGCGGAACTATATGAAGAAGATCACCCTTGAGGAGGTTTCCTCCCATGTTTACTTAAGCCCGTCCTATTTCAGCAAGATATTCAAGGACGAAATGCACAGCAACTTTAACACCTACCTTAATTCCATCCGGATCGAGATGAGCAAGCGCATGCTTCTGGATGACAGCATCCCGCTGGTGGATATATCCAATATGGTCGGATACGAGGACCAAAGCTACTTTACAAAAGTTTTCAAGAAGATGACCGGGATCAGCCCGGGGAAATTCAGGGAAGCAAGGGGAAAGGCAGTAGGCGCGCAAAAACGCGTATAAAATATTTTCGAAGGGGAGGGCTCTACTATGAGCTTACTGGCAAGCATTTCTGAAAGTCTGCAGAAGGGAAAGGCCAAGGATGTCAAGGAACTGGTGCAACAGGCGATCGACGAAGGTCTTTCTCCGAAGCAAATCCTGGATGAGGGTCTGCTGTCCGGCATGAGCATCATCGGCAACAAATTCAAGAACAACGAAGTGTATGTACCGGACGTGCTCATCGCTGCCAGGGCGATGAACGCCGGAACCGAGATCTTAAAGCCTCTGCTGGCTTCAAGCGGTGTGACCGCTGCCGGCAAAGTCGTGCTCGGTACAGTCAAAGGCGACCTGCATGACATCGGCAAGAACCTGGTCCGGATGATGCTGGAAGGCAAAGGCCTGGAAGTTGTCGATCTTGGGATCGATGTCCCGGCCGATAAATTTGTGGCTGCAGCCCAGGAATCCAACGCTCAGGTCATCGCGCTGTCCGCACTGCTCACCACCACCATGGGCGAAATGAAGTCGGTCGTGGAAGCCGCTACCGCCGCCGGCATCAGGGACAAAGTCACCATAATGGTTGGCGGAGCTCCTGTTACTGATGCATTCTGCAAGCAGATCGGCGCGGATCTGTACGCTCCGGACGCAGCTTCCGCTGCGGATGCCGCATTTGCAGCCATCGTGAAGTAAGCCTGTCCTCCTCATTTCATCGGATATGTGACCCTTTTGCAAAATCCACAAAGGACCCGGTCTCCCGTCAAGGCGGACCGGGTCTGTTTATATGCAATCTTTCGTAAACGGCCTTTGCCGCTGTTTTTCCCACGACTTTTGTCAGCTGTTCCAATGAAGCCTGACTCATTTTGCGGATGCTTCCAAATTCACGGAGAAGTGCGGTGCGCCGGGTCGCGGCAATACCCGGGATGTCATCCAGGATAGAATGCACCTGCCGCTTGGACCGAAGTTTTCGGCTGTACTTGAGTGCAAACCGGTGCGCTTCCTCCTGGATCTCTGAAATAAGCAGCATCAACTCCGGATCCCCTCCAACAGGTATCACGGTACCCTGAATTGCAAGGCCTCGGGTCTTGTGATCTTCATCCTTCACCATGCCAACGGCCGGGATGGCAAGTCCAAGTCCCGCAAGAACGGAAGAAGCTGTATTTGCATGGGCAAGTCCCCCGTCCACCAGGATCAGGTCCGGAAGGATCGGGGTCTTTGCGGGCAAGCCTTCATGAACAATTCCTCCGTACCGGCGGGTGAGGACCTCCCTCATGCCGGCATAGTCATCCTGGCCCTCGACCGTTTTTATTTTATAAAGCCTGTACCGCCGGGGGCTGGGTTTCCCGTCTTCAAAAACAACCAGGGACGCTGCTGCATCCTCCCGGCCTGTATTGGAGATATCAAAAGCTTCAATAAGACCGGGGATCTCTTTCAAACCCATCCAATCAGCCAGCCTGGCCAGGGCTTCCCGCTTTTTCCGCTGTCTGCCGCCCTCCTCCTGCTCTCTGCGGGACATATCCTGCTTGGCATTATCCGTCAGCATGCGAATCAATTCCTGCTCGTACCCTCTGGCCGGAAGCCGGATGCGTACCGTGGCGCCATGTTTCCCGCTGAGCCATGCCTCCAGGATATCCAGCCCTTCCGGAAGCACTGAGACCAGAAGTTTCGGAGGGATCTGAGCAGCCGGCTCATAATACCTCTCCAGGAAGGATGCCATCAGTGCCGCCTCCCCGGATCGTGCAGCGTCCGCGCCCGGTCCCGCAAGCTCTTGCGTGCCCGAAGCGGTTTCTTCCTCCGGTCCCGCAACTCCTTCCAGCACATGGCTTTCCCGTCCTGTCAGATAACCGTCCCGGATCGTATAGACCTGGGCGATACAATCCTCGGTCCCACAGGCTATGACCACTGCATCGCAGTCTTTGAGCCGGGGTGAGATCACTTTCTGTTTTTCCAGGATCTTGTTCAGAAGCAGGATCTTGTCCCGGATCTGTCCCGCTTTTTCAAATTCAAGCGCTTTGGACGCCCGATTCATTTCCGCCGTAAGCCCCTTGATGACCTGGTGCTGGCGTCCTTCCAGAAACCGCACCAGATCCCGGACCAGTTGTCCATATGATTCCACGGAAATCGTCCCGGTGCATGGCGCCGCACAAAGATCAAGGTGCTTCCGCAGGCAGGGCCGGGTTTTCCCGGATTCTCCGGGCAGGTTCCTGGCACAGGAGCGTACCGGGAAAATGCCCGCCAGCATGTCCAGTGTCTCACGGACAGCACCGGCACTCGGATACGGTCCAAAGTACCGGGCCGCATCCTTTTCCACTGTACGGGTAAAAAGCACGCGTGGAAAATCCTCCCCCAGGGTAACCTTGATATAGGGATAGGTTTTGTCATCCCGAAGCATGATGTTGTAGCGGGGCCGGTGCTTTTTGATCAGGTTGCATTCCAGGATGAGAGCTTCCAGTTCATTATCCGTGGTGATTGTTTCAAATGAAAATATATGTTCCACCATTGCCCGGGTTTTGGGCGACAGGGAACTGCCTTTTTGAAAATATTGGCGTACCCGGTTTTTAAGGGCTCTGGCCTTTCCCACGTAGATAATCCTGCCGGTCTTGTCCTTCATAAGGTACACACCGGGTTTCGCAGGCAATTTGGCCAGTTCGGACTCCAGCGCAAACATGACGGCGCTCAGCTGCTCAAATAAATAGCCAGGGCTTCCAGCGCCTGCTGTTCGTCTTCTCCGTCAGCTGCCAGGATGATGCGGGTCCCGTTGGCTATGCTCAGCGACATTACTCCCAAAAGGCTTTTTGCATTGGCCTTCCGCTCCCCTTTTTCGATCCAGATCGATGATTTGAACCTGGATGCGTTCTGGATGAAAAGTGCCGCCTTCTTCGATTCAAGGCCTGTTCCGTTGGAAACAGTCACTTCCTGTCTGGTCATAGGCCCTCCCTTGTTGTTTATGAATATATTATCATTCCCAAAGCTCGATTTCAACCTGCATTCACGCCTGTTGACCGCGGGTAATGTCTGCACGGGCCGGATCAGGCAAAGCCGCGTTCAAAGCTGTCATAGGCTTCCGCGATATGCGAAAAACCGTCCTTCTTCAACGTTTCACCGATAATATACCGTATCCCCAGGGTGTTGATGTTCCTGTAAGGCCAACGCTCGACCGACTCCTTAATGTCTTTCATGATCATATCGATATCCGATGCTGTGAGCGGCTGGTGCGACTCATCGGATATCCGCTCCAGTACCAGCCGGATCTTGGACGGATCAAAATCCTGCAAACTGCCGTCCTTCTTCAAAACCTTCATGATGCAAACCCCTTTCTGAGAATCGGGCGGTCCGTCATTCCACAGTCACGCTCTTTGCCAGGTTCCGTGGACGGTCCACATCACATCCCTTGGCAACGGCTACATAATAGGCAAACAGTTGAAGCGGCGGGATGGCCAGCAGGGTGGAAAGCAGCGGATCTGTGTCCGGTACTTCGATGATGGAATCTGCCGCATCCTTCAATCGCTCTGCCTGAGATCTCATTGCCACGGCAAGCACTACCGCTCCACGGGCCTTCACTTCCCGCATGTTGCTGATCATCTTTTCCACCAGTACTGTCTGGGTGACAGGACAAACTACCAACGTGCCCTCTTCGATGAGAGCGATGGTCCCGTGCTTGAGTTCTCCCCCCGCATACGCTTCTGAGTGGATGTAGGAGATCTCTTTCAGCTTGAGGGATCCCTCCATGGAAAGCGCATAATCCAAACCGCGTCCGATGTAAAAGATGCTTTTCGCGCCAAAATGCCGGGCGGCGGCGCGCTGGATCTCCGTATTGTCCGAAAGAAGCTGCTCGAGCTGACCAGGCAGGGCTTTCATGGATTCCACCAGATGCGAAGCCCGTGCCGGATCCAGTTCGCCCCGCTTGCAGGCAAAATCCACGGCAAACAGGTACAGGGCAGCCAGTTGGGTGCTGTAGGCCTTGGTGGAAGCGACCGCAATTTCAGGCCCCGCCCAGGTATAAAGGACCCGGCTGGCTTCCCGGGCAATGGAACTGCCTACCACATTGACGATGCCAAGCACCCGCGCTCCCTTCTTTTTTGCTTCCTTTAAAGCAACGAGAGTGTCCAGGGTTTCGCCCGACTGGCTGATGATGATAACGAGATGATCTTTCCCGATCACCGGGTCCCTGTACCGGAACTCGGAAGCCAGGTCCACTTCCACCGGGATCCGGGCCAGGCTCTCCAGGATATACTTGCCCACAATGCCGGCATGGTAGGCGGTCCCACATGCGA
>DOHE01000292.1 GCA_003535395.1 Clostridiales bacterium
GAGCGTCATGCCGTCAGGCAGAAGGTGAACAATATCTTTTCTGACCTTTATGTAATTCGCCATTGCCCCGTCTGTGCCATAGCCGATGGACAGCCGCTTTGCACACATCAGGGTATCTCCGGTTTTACAGAAATAACATTCACCGCAGATGATCTGAGCAGTTTCACTGGTTACCCTGTCGCCCGGTTTTAAACCGGTCACATCGGGAGCAACTTTTATGATTTCACCGGATAATTCATGGCCCAAAGTCACCGGCGGATTGCTCCATGTCAAACCGTGCATGATCTTGATATCCGTACCACAAATGCCTGCGGCATGTACCTTGATCAAAACCTCTGAACTGCCTAAAACAGGCGTATCAATTTCGCATAATGAAAGGTTGCCTGCTCCCTCTTTCAGTTTTCGGATCGCCAGCATTTATCACCCTCCAAAATATTCTGATATATCTTCTGAATGATTTCATGGTCGACGGGCACAAAAGCATTGGATAACAATCTTTTTTGCGTGTCCATCACTGCTTTTGCAAATTCAAAACACACTGCCGCATCCATTCCCTTCTGCGCAAGGCTATTCGGCGGTAAAAGTCTTTGGACAAGGTCCTTTAAAGCCTCCATGCAGTCTTTTTCTCCAAAGCTTTGCTTCATGATTCCAAAAAGAGGTGAAAGATCTCCGGCGCTATGATAATACTCCATCACGGCCATAAAAACTTTGGCATTCGCAGCCCCATGGGAATAGTGATATTTTCCGCTGATAGGATAACTCATGGCATGGATGAGTCCGCACCCAGCGTTGGAAAATGCGATCCCTGCAAGCGTTGAAGCAAGCAGATATTCCTCAAAGCGTACAGGAACCTCTCCCGCCTTCAGTTTTAAAAATCCGGATAAAATCATATTGATTGCTTTTTGCGAATACATTTTCGAAAAGGGCGTTGCCTTCGGTGAAAGAAATGATTCCACGGCATGGATCAGCGCATCTATGGAACTCGTGATAAAAACAGGATACGGCAAACCTACCAGGAGCTCTGGGATGAGCACTGCATAGTCGGGGTACAGTGCCGGATCGACAAGACCGATCTTGACCTCTTTTTGTATAAAAGATACGATGGATATACAGGTAACTTCACTGCCAGTTCCACAGGTCGTGGGTATGGCGATCAGATCTCTCTGCTTCTCTATGGGCATGCTGTAAAGCGCATCACAGCTTGTTTTCGCAGGATCCACCAAGAGTTTCGCAATATCGATGGCCGTCCCGCCGCCGATCGCAAGGATCCTTTTATATTCCTTTTTGTTGGCCAACACAAGAATTCGATCAATCTTTTCATCCGTCGGTTCGCCATTGCCATAGTCATCCTGGAAAATTACATCGCAAGGAAACACAAGCCTGGAAAATACCTTGTCCGTGATCACCAAATCCGTCTGATTCATTTGGAATCTTTCAGAAAATTCCGATAGATTTTCGAATTGAAGGATTTTTGGTTTTATTAAAAATTCAAACATGGATGGTTCTCCTCATTCCAAGCTTTTTTTCACCGCTGAATAAATGGCATCCGCATTGATCCCCATTGCACCGGCCAACTCATCCCGTTTCCCGACCTCTCCAAAACGGTCAATAAACCCGAGTCTTGACAGCCTTGCCGGGGAATGCTCACACAGCACCTCGGCTACTGCGGATCCAAGACCGTTTTTCGTATTATGATTTTCAACCGTGATGATATTGCCTGTCTTTTGGGCTGCTTGGATGATCGCCCGTTCATCCAGCGGTTTGAGCGTGAAGCAGTCGATCACTCCGACAGAAATGCCCTCAGCTTTTAGCCGTTTCTCAGCAAGGAGCGCCTGTGATACACAGTATCCATTCGCTATGATCGTTGCTGCCTCGCCTTCTTTTAAAATATTTGCTTTACCGATCGTAAATTCGGAACCGGGCATATAAACATCCGGAGTCGTTCTCCTGACAAGCCGGAGATAAAAGCATCCGTATACCGCCGCGACTTGCGGCAAAAGGGCTTCCAGCATTGCATTATCCGTGGGTTCTATCACAGTCATTTCCGGGACAGCACGGAAAATGCCCATATCATCGATGGCCATATGTGTTCCGCCATTCAGTGCTGCATGGATCCCACAATCAGAGCCAATAATTTTTACATTCTGTCCGGCATAGGCACAGGATAAGTAAATCTGATCCAGCGCTCTGCGGGAAGCGAAGACAGCAAAGGTATGAGCAAAAGGAATTTTTCCAGTCACCGACAGTCCCGCTGCCACGCCAAACATATTGGCTTCCTGGATCCCACAGTCAAATGTCCGCTCCGGAAATTCTTTCAAAAAAGGCTTGGTACCCATGGCTCCCATCAGGTCGGCGTCCAAAAGGCAGATGTCTTTGTTTTCCCGCGCAAGGGAAAGCAGTACATTGCAAAAAACAGTCCGCATATCCACGGTGCTTTCACGGATTTCATCCATTAGCGCATACATTCGCCGCACACTCCAGTTCCTTTATGATCTCGGCCTGCTCGTTCAGCCCGAGTTCCAGTATTTCTTTCGACACTTCCGCATTGTGATTGGAGGGTTTGTTTTCAAAGATCGAAACACCGCGGCCTTTGATCGTATTCAGGATGATCACAGACGGACAGTTTTTCTGTTTTGCCGTCAGGATGGCAAGATAGATTTCCCGGGTATCGTGACCATCGATTTCCTGCACAAAAATTCCGAATGCCTGAAACTTTGCCTTTAAATCCCCCAGTGAACAAATTTCATCGGTCGTGCCGTCTATCTGCAGATTATTTTTGTCCACAAAGCAAATCAGATGGTTCAAATGATGATGCGCCGAAAACATCATGCTTTCCCAAATCTGCCCCTCCTGCAGTTCGCCGTCCCCAAACAAAGCAAAGGTATAGTTATCAAGCCACTTCAGTCTGTTGCCCAAAGCGATGCCACAGGCTGCAGACGCCCCCTGTCCAAGGGACCCGGTCGTCATATCGATACCGACGGTCTTTCGCATATCGCAGTGTGAAGGCAGCGATGTACCAAGTTGATTCAGTGTGGAAAGTTCCTGAAGCGGAAAATATCCCCGCAGGGCCAACGTGCTGTAAACAGCCGGGCCTGCATGTCCCTTTGAACACACAAAATAGTCGCGGTCTTCTTTTTTGGGGTCGTGAGGATCAATATCCATCACCCTTTGATACAGCACTGCCAAAAGTTCCGCTATCGACAATGATCCCCCGATATGCCCGATCCCGATCGCCGCAATCGATTTCAAGGTTTCACACCTTATGGCTGCAGCAAACAGATCCAATTGGATCTTCTCATTATTTTTCAACATTTTGATTTCCTTAAAATATTTTTTTGATCACTATGGATTTTTCCTGTGTCATCTCCAATAAGGTCTGACCCGTTCCCTCTCTGCCAATGCCAGAATGCTTGTATCCACCAAAAGGCTGATGTACACTGCGGTAATTCCCGCTTCCGCCAATCACGCAGGTTCCCGCTTTCACGGCTTTTGCATAGCGAAGTGCCTTTCTGTAATCATTGGTGATCACTCCGCTTGCCAGGCCATAACAGGTCTGGTTCGAAATTGCCACCGCCTGCTCGAACTCATCGAATCCGATAATTGGAAATACGGCTGCAAACACTTCAAGGTCTTTGGCGATATCCATATCAGGAGTCACTTCTGTCAATACGGTAGGCGGGAAGAAGGCACCCTCCCTTTTTCCTCCCAATATACATCTGGCGCCCTGCCGTATCGTATGCGCAACCTGATCTTCCACCTGTATTGCAGCCTTTTCGCTGACCAGCGGGCCCATCATGACTGACTCATTCGAGGGATCCCCCATTGTCACTGTCTTCAACTTTTCCACAAGACGCCTGGTAAATTCTTCTTTTATGGAGTTTTCTACTAAAAACCGTTTGTTCGCGCAGCATGTTTGCCCGGAATTCCAGCAACGACCCCCCGCCGCTTCTGCAACCGCCAGATCTAAATCCGCATCCGAAAATACGACAAATGGATCATTGCCTCCGAGCTCCAGAAAAACTCTTTGGAGGTTGTTCGCGCCGCCTCTCATCAGTTCCATACCCACGGGTGTGGATCCGGTAAAACTGACGGCATCCACTTTTTTTGTTGTTGAGAGCCAGGAACCAAAAACCTTGCCGGAACCTGTGACAAACTGGGCAACGTCGACAGGTACCCCCGCTTTATGCAACAGCTCTGTTAAAAGATATGCGCTCTTTGGCGTATCAGAGGCCGGCTTGATGATCACCGCATTCCCCGAAATCAGTGCAGGAGCTACCTTGTGTGCATAGAGTTCAACGGGAAAATTAAAGGGTGTCACTGTGGCAATAACGCCAATGGCTTCTCTCAGTGTAAAAATCAAATCACCCACGGTACGTTCCTCTGCATTCAGCGGTACTGTATGTCCATAAAAATGCCGTGCAGCCTCTTTGTAAGCATCGAAAACAACACAAAGGCATTCAACTTCACCACGGCACTCACTGATTGCTTTTCCGCCCTCGGCGCACATCGTCCGGGAAATGGCTTCGATATTTTCTTTCACGAGACCGACAAACTTGTCGAAAATCTCTGCTTTCTTAAAAAAGTCCAGAGCTTCCCACGCTGGCTGCGCTTTCTTTGCCAGGACTCCGGCTTTCTCAAAATCTTCATGGGCACCATCGGCAACGCTTTCAATCACTTGATTCGTATAGGGATTGATATTATCAAATGTCTTGCCGCTTTGAGCATCGGCCTGCTGACCGCCAATCAACATTTTCATAGGTGACAGCCTCCATTAAAATAAAGTTTGCTTGTCCGTCAGACCATAAAAATCATATAAGTGTTTTTTAATATGAGAAACCGCTTCTTCAGGATCCCGGTCTTTCAGTGCTTTCAGTATTTTTCTGTGCTGGTTCAGACTTCTCATTTTGTCCCGTGCATCATAATCTGAATACGCCATGATAAACATGACTTTCTGATACATTTCATCCTGAAACTGCATCAGAATTTCATTTTTTGCTATTTTGGTTATTTCCTTATGGAAAATACAGTCCAGCCGGTTTTTTTCTTCAATATTTTTTTCTTCTATTGCTTTTTCATACTGGGAGCAGATCTCTTCCAACACTTCGAACTCAGCATTCGACCCGTTTAAAATCGCCAGCTTGACAGACATGATATCCAGCCACACCCGTACGATCCCGAATTGCATGATATACTCACTGGAATAGTCGGCGATCTTTGTATAGCATTTGGTTTTGACTTCAACAAGGCCTTCCTTTGATAACCGGAGAAGGGCTTGCCGAATCGGTGTGCGGCTGATGTTGAGTTTTTCCACCAGCGCTGTTTCGGAAATTTTTTCGCCTTTGTAAAGACTCTTCGAAATGATCATCTTCAGTATTTCGTTATACGCATTTTCAGCAGCTGTTTCATCCAAATGGACCACCTTCTCATTCATAATATTCGGGGGCTGTTC
>DOHE01000046.1 GCA_003535395.1 Clostridiales bacterium
CTGCCCGCTCAATGAGAGGAATCATGGCATATCCGCCTCCGAAGCTGATGCTTCCCAGCTTGAAAAACGTGATATAAAGTTCTGCCAGCTGTTTCCATTTTTTTTTGGTAAACTTGTGCTTTGACCCTTCCGTTTTCAAAAACGACCCTCCTGATCTCATAGGGTCAACCGGCTGAAAAATTCATCCAGGATCAGGCTGCCTGCACCTTTGATCCCTGCATCCCCGCCCAGCTGTCCTATACTGAATTTGATTTCTTTTCCAATGAATTCAGCGATCTTCGGCTTCACCCGCTGAATTGTGATTTTTGCAAAGACCGGGCACCGGCGGATCAGCACCCCCCCTAGGATCACCCGGTCCGGATTGAGTATCCGGATCATGGAAGATAACCCGTCGGTGAAAACATCTGCCGCTTCCTGCAATATTTCGAGAGCCAGAGCGTCTCCTGTCTCTACCGCTTTGAAGAAAGTGTCAGCACTGATCGATGCCATGTCAAAGTCCAGAGTCTCTGCGGCGGAAGTGTAACTCCCTTCCTGGATGCGTTCCATATAACGGCTCCGCAGCGCCCGGAGAGAGACAAAGTCCTTCAGCTTCGCCCCCGGCTTCCCGTTTACGCATAAATATCCGAAAGCCTCCTCGTGAACATGCCCGGGCAGAATTTGTCCGTTGACCAAAATCCCCAATCGAAGCCCCACCCCGGCCATCACATAGGCCAGATTCCCACAGCCGGCTTCCCCTCCGTAACGGTATTCTCCCAGAGCGGCCAGATCAGCGCCATTCCCCACCCGAACAGGAAGTCCGGCAGCGTCCGCGAGAAAATCCCGGATGGGGATCTTCTCCCAGCCCTGAACGGGAAATCCCTCAGACTGCAGCATCCTTCCGGTTTGCGGGTCCAGAGGCCCTACGACACAGACCCCGATCCCCAAAAGCGGTACACTGCCCGCCATGGTCCGGTATTCCGCCACTTTCTCAGCGATACGGCGGCAGGCTTTTTCCGGGGTACTGTTTAAAAACAGACCAAAACTTTCCACCTGGATAATCTTCCCTGCAGCATCCATCAACCCGGTCCGAATGGAAGTCCGGGTGATCTCCACTCCGACGGTATATCCGCAGGAAGGATGAATCCGAAGCAATGCCGGTTTTCGTCCGCCCCGGGATGCGCCTGGAATGCTGGCATCCACCAGACCCGCTTCAATAAGCCGCGTTAAACGGCGGGACAAAGTGGCGTGGCTGGTGCAGGTGGCTTTTCGCAAATCGGCCATGGTCAGGCTGCCTGCATCCCGGATGAGAGTCAGGAGGGAGAAGGCGCTGGTATTATCCAAAATTGTTTTGTCCAAATTGGATTTAACTCCTTGCATATTTGTGTGTCACGCATATAATATGTTTATTTCTTAATATATGTCAACACGCTCACGTTTTTATTTGGTTACTTTTGTTCATTTTGATCTTTTTGTGGTAAAATATTTTTATGCCACAAGCCTCTTGCAATTCAGAATGGAATGTGCTACCATCCTGCATGTAATGGATTACATCGCCTGTTTCAGCGAATTTATTCGTTATTCGGACACAGGCGGGATCAAGAATGCGGGGGTGTTTACATTGATTAATGTCACCGTTTGGAATGAAAATGTGCATGAAAAGACTCATCCCAAGGTGCAGGCCACCTATCCGGAAGGGATCCACGGGGCCATCGCCGGTTTTCTATCCCAGGATGCGGAACTTAGTGTCCGCACCGCCACGCTGGACCAACCGGACCAGGGTCTGCCTGCGGAAGTGCTGGATCAGACCGATGTTCTCATCTGGTGGGGGCATACGGCTCACAATCAGGTAGACGACAGACTGGTGGACCGGATCCAGCAAAAAGTGCTGGGAGGCATGGGCCTGATCGTGCTGCATTCCGGTCATATGTCCAAAATCTTTCGCAGGCTTATGGGAACTTCCTGCTGCCTTCGATGGAGAGAAGCCGGTGAGAAGGAGCGGGTCTGGGTCATCGAACCTGCCCATCCCATCGCCCGGGGGCTTGGAGAATACTTTGAAATCGAAGCGGAAGAGATGTACGGAGAACATTTCGACATCCCGGCTCCGGACGAACTGGTCCTGACCGGCTGGTTCAAGGGAGGGTNNGGGAGGCGACGTGTTTCGCAGCGGATGCTGCTTCCACAGGGGGTACGGCCGGGTGTTTTATTTTCAGCCGGGCCATGAGACCTACCCGGTATACCGGAATGAGCATGTGCAGAAAGTCATCGCCAATGCAGTGAAATGGGCTCGGCCGGAGATCCGGCTGCCGGGACCGCCGCCTTGCAAAAATGTTCCCATGCTGGAGAACCAGGGATAAAACAGGAGGAATTTTAAATGTCAAAACTGAGAATCGGCATCATCGGATGCGGCGGGATCGTTCGCTTTGCGCATATGGTCTCTGATAAGGCCAACCCGGATGTGGAAGTGGTGGCTCTGTGTGATATTATCCGGGAAAAAGCGGAGAAAATGGCTGCCCAGCACGGAATAAAAGATGTATATGAAAACTATCAGGATTTGCTGAAACGGGAAGATATCGATGCGGTGGACATCTGCACGCCGAATTTTCTGCATTCTGTCATCGCCGTGGACGCCTTTCGGGCGGGCAAGCATGTGTTCTGTGAAAAACCCGACGCGGTGAGCGTGGAAGAAGTCTTGAAGATGAACCGGGCCTGGAAGGAAAGCGGCAAGGTGTTCATGGTGATGCGCAACAACCGATTTCGTCCGGACACCCGTTTCCTCAAAAAAATAATCCAGGAAGGCGGCCTGGGGGAGATTTACGCCGGGCGCTGTGGCTGGATCCGGCGGCGGGGCATTCCCGGCAAGGGCGGCTGGTTCACTACCAAAGCCCAGTCGGGGGGCGGACCCCTCATCGACCTGGGGGTCCACATGATCGACCTGGCCATCTGGCTGATGGGAAATCCCAGGCCGGTGTCCGTGACCGGCAGCACCTACTGCAAGTTTGCTGGTGTTCCCGAATCATCTGACTCTGTCCATTCCCAGTTCGGGGATGCCAAATCGGACGGCACCTTCGACGTGGAAGACCTGGCCATGGGCTTCATCAAATTCGACAATGGCGCTTCCCTGGCCATCGAATTCAGCTGGGCTTCCAATATCGAAAAAGAGGATAATTTTGTTGAGCTCCGGGGGACCCGGGCGGGTGCTTCCGTGCACAGTGACGGCAAAGGGCTGCAGATCTTCGGCGAGACCGCCGGTACCCTGACCCTGACCACCCCTTCCTTCCCTTCGGGCAACGCCTTCCAGAATGCCCATGCTGCCAATCTGAAGCATTTTACCGATGTGGTCCTGAAAGGAGCCGCTCCGATTTTCGAGCCGGAGCAGGGGGTCAACATGATCAAGATCCTGACCGCCATCTACCAGTCAGCGGAAACCGGGCGGGAAGTGCAGCTGTAAGACTGGCGCGTGCCCTGCAGAATATCGGAGTCGGTTTTGCCATAAACAGCGTTTTGGCAATAATTTTGATTTATGCCAAAACGCTTGACTCGTGACTATGAGGCCGATCCGCCCCCAGCATACTATAAGGATAATTCTGCTGCCGCGCGCAGTGCCCGAAAGCAGGCGCCATACAGTTTCATATATTTTTGCGGTTCACTGCTGGCGCCGATCTCTGCTGAAACATACCCCTTGTATCCGTCTCTCAGCAGGAGGCGGAACAGCTCCAGATATGGATAACCGTTCTCCAGATCGTGCAGATGCACATGACGTATGTACGGGCTGACCCGGCTGTAGGTTTCCCGGACGGACCCGCAGACCGCATCCCGCGGATCACAGTTGTAAAGCAGGCCGATATTGGGCCTGTCCGCTTTCTTCAGCACTGCCAGGGCATACCCTGGATAATTGAACTGCCCGTGCATCTCCAGCAGCACCTCCACACCCAGCGGCGCTGCCGTATCCGCCACTTCCGCCAGGGACTCCGCTACCCACCCGATGCATTCCGCAGCATCCACCCCTTCCGGAATCACGTTTCCAAAGACCCGGATCCGGGGGCATCCCAGGTCCGCCGCCAGCCGGCAGGCTTCCCGGGCCCCCTCGATATGCCTGCGCCGCTCATCAGGATCCGTAAAATGGAACATAGAACCGGTGGCGATATCCGTAAATTCCAAATAATGATCCTCCATCTTTCTCCGGATCGCCCTGCGCTGCTCCGCCGATGCGCTGATTTCCACCCCATGGGTATAGACATGCTGGTAATCCCCCAGCTTCTCCCCCGTATTGGCATGCTCCGCTCCCCGCCGGTAGCTGTCTGTCAGGCGGAATTCGATGCCGGTGCAGCCGGATACGCGGGCCACGTCTATCAGCTCATCCAATGACAGTCCCTGGCCGATCTGAAAAGTCGTAAAAGTGAGTTTCATGTGTGTATCCCCTTTCATTCTCCCTGGTAGTCCATGACCGTCCTTGACTGCCCCTAGCTGTCCTTGACTGTCCCTGGCCGTCCTTGATTATCCTGAAAATCCTTTATTCCTCCAGGACGGACCGGACGATCCGAGTCCATTCCGGCACCCGGGCCGGGTCCCGCTGGACCGTTTCCACATCTTTGAGCGTCACATCCCAGATGTTGCCGTTCCCGTCAAAGATCCTGCGGGCTTCCCGCACGGTTTTCCGAATGGCAGCGGGGTCCAGCCCGAAACTCACCGTGACCGTGGGGCTGGGGCGCCAAGAAAGAACATACTCGCTGCAGTTGATCATGACCTGCTCCTTACGGGCACATCCTGTTTTCAGAAGAATTATATTATACAATGGATCGTCCATGAATCCTATTGTTCCCGGCAAAATTGGTTTCCGCTCCGTTACTTCATGTTAATCGGATCCCCATGGACCGGCGGAAGTGGGTTTGGCCGTACCAGTGCTCCACCCTCCTCACAGGACTCCATGGCAGCAAAGGTATACTCCAGAGCGGCCAGGGCGTCTCTGCCGGAAGCACGGATGTTTTCCGGGTGCATCCCGCTTTGGACATCTTCCAGGAATGCATGGATCCGGCGGGGCATGGTTTCCCCAAAATCCTTGATGCCGGTATTCATCACTTCCGGCGCCGGTGTCCCGGTGCCCTTTTTCGGTGCACCCCAGTAGGTCAGTTTTTCAATTGCATTTTCAATGCATAAGGTGCCCTTGGTGCCTGCCAGTTCAAAACTCCACCAGCCGCCCAGTCCGTACATGGCATCCCCGCGATGGCTGATCAGGTAGCCGATGCCCCCGGAAGCGAACCGTACATGGATGCTGTTGATGGACAGCAGCAGTTGCCTTGCGGATTTCCGGAATCCCGGCTTGTCAAAAAAGGCCTGCACATGCGTGATATCCCCGCAGAAGTGCCGCATCACCGAGAAGGGATGGGTCAGGAAAGCCTTGGTATGGAAATATTGAAACTTTCTTGCCCGGTCTCCCATGTTCGGTGAAAAGAGGTATTCACCCCCGTTGAATCCCATTTTATGAAGGCAATAGACCTGTTCCCCGATTTGACCGTCCTGTATGTACTGCATCGCCCGTTCTGCCGGGGGGGTGAAATAGTGGTTCAGATTGCATCCCAGATACACTTTCTTCCGGGCCGCTTTCTCCACCATCTCCCGAGCTTCCTCGATCCGGTTGGAAAGGGGCTTTTCCACCAGCACATGCTTGCCGGCTTCCAGGGCTTCCATGGCAGGTTCGTAGTGCCAGCTGCCATTCTCATACCCTCCGGTAGTCACATCGATGACATCCAGCTGCTCATTGGACAGCATCTCCCGGAGGCTGGTATACGCCTTGATGCCATACTTTTCAGCGGCTTTGTCCGCTTTTTCCTTCACCACATCACACACAGCCACCAGTTCTGCCAGCGGATCCTTCTGGTGGCAGCCTGCATGTACATCACCAATCATTCCCATGCCTACAACACCTGCTCGCAGGGCCATGCTTCATCTTCCTTTCCATACGGCATTTGCGCCAGTTTGCAGTCTGACAGATCCAGATATATGAACTATTTATTTGTTTTTGACTGTTCCTGAAGTTTTCGTGCTGCTTCCGGATCTCCGATATGCTGCAAGTCATATGCATGCTGGCTGCTGGTGAAGGTTACCCCTTTCCAGTTCCAGTCCGTTCTGGTCTCGATGGGATTCGGACGCCCTGTCTCCCGTACGCGCCGCTCGATATGCCTGCGCATCCGGGTCATCATCATCGCCACCACCTCCGGTTCCTGCTCAGCAACATTTACCCGTTCCTCTGGATCCCGGACCAAGTTGTACAGCTCGACCCGGGGCTTGAAATGGAAATCAGGCTCTAATGCTTCAATGAGCTTCCATTCCGGAGTCCGCCATCCATGCTTTCGCATCCAGGTCGCCTCTGTCAGATAAATCTCCGGTTCCAGCTCGTGGTACATGCATTGCATCACCGGTACGAGACTCCTCCCGTCAAAAGCATTGGGTGCTGTGATCCCCAGCAGTTCTAAAATTGTCGGCATGATGTCCTTCTGCTGGACATATTCATCAAAGACCAGACCCCCGGGAACCTTTTCAGGGAATTTGATTATAAGCGGCACGTTAATTGTGCATTCATAAAGCCCGTGGTGATCGAAATAGCATTCATGTTCCATGAGGGTCTCTCCATGGTCCCCGGTTAAGACAATGAGGGTCTCCTCTTCGATCCCCAGCGCAGCCACCTCTGCAATCAGTCTTTGGATACAGGCATCCATGTAAGCCAGGGAACCGTCATACTGGGCGATGATATATTCTGCATCCGTACACCCCGGCGGGAACCAAGTGAGGAAATAATCACGAAAAGGTTTAAACGCATAGACCTTTTCCAGGGATCGGTTATTTGGGTCGAACTCATTGCCTCCATAGAACATCCGGTCAAAAGGTGGGGGCGGCAGATAGGGAGAATGGGGATCCAGGTGCCGTAAGAACAGGAAGAACGGTTTTTCGCCCGATGCCATGCGCCGCAATTCCGGGATCGTGACCTCATTCAGGTTATGCGCCTTC
>DOHE01000112.1 GCA_003535395.1 Clostridiales bacterium
CGATGCTCTTTTCGATGAGCAGTCTCAGCCGTTCCTTCTCTCCGGAAACCGTGTCCCCGGAATCGCAAACCAGCAAGCTGTATCCACTGTGCCGAAGGAACTCTTCGACTCCCTTGGCAACGCTCATGAAAAAGTTGTTGCTGATATCCGGGCACAGGAAACCGACGGTATAGGTGCGGTTGGTCTTGAGCCCCCGGGCCAGGGCATTGATGCGGTAATCCAGAGCCTGTGCGCATTCCAGCACGATTTTTCGGGTTTTTTCACTGATGCGGGGATTGCCGTTCATCACCCGGGATACGGTGGCCGGGGAAACTCCTGCCTTTTTTGCCACATCCTTCAACGTTGCCGCCATGTTCCGCTCCTGTTAAAATGTTCTGCCGGTCAGGTCCGGCCGTACTCATTCTCGATACCGGCTCCGCAGGCTGTCCAGGATCTGCGCATACCCGGCTTCCGATACAGGCGCCGCTTCTGCCACTGCCCGGGTCAAAAGCGCCCGATCGGTCATGTCCCCGATGAGGGCGGCACCGGTGACCTGCCCCCGGCCGGCCCGAATGCATCGGTATCCGGTTTCGCTTTCTTCGGAGTAATGCCCCGATTCAGCGTCATCGGATCCCATGCCCATGGAAAATACGCTCACATCCCCCACACGAAGCATAGGGGAAGGCAGTTTTTCCGCATATCGGCTGGTCACGCCGGCAGCGTTCTCTCCGGCGATCCGCCCCTGCTCCTGAGCCACAGGGATCAATCCCCAGTTTCTTCCATTATACTCCGCCGCATCCCCGCAAACATAGATGCCGGGGATGCGGGTCTCCATTCGGTCATCCGCAGTGATGCCTCGCCCGCATGCGATCCCTGCTTCCATAGCCAGGGCTGTATTGGGCCGGATCCCTGCCGCAGCCACCACACAGGCATCCTCAAAGTCCGGGCCGACCTCAGCCGGGTCCAGACCCACGCGGACCGTAAGCCCGCTGGCCTCCAGGCGGCGGCGCAGGAACTCCCCTCCGTCGCGGGGCAGCTGACGGGGCAGCAGCCAGGGCAGCTTTTCCACCACGAGCACATTCACACCGGCTTCTTTCAGGTGCCACGCGGTCTCCAACCCCAGCAGGCCGCCGCCGGCCACCAGCGCCTTGCCCGCAGACAGCGCCCGCTCCCGGATTTTTACTGCATCCGCGTAGGTGCGAAGTGCCAGCACGTCCCGGCGATCTCCCATGGAGGGAATAAAGGGGCTGGCTCCCATGGCCAGGACCAGGGAATCATAGCGGGTGGCCGAACCGTCCGTCCAGATCACCTGGTGCCTGCCGGGAAGGATCTTTGCGGCTTTTAAACCCGGCACGAACCGGATCTGTTTTGCTTCCAGGTCTTGAGGACTTCGCACCAGGATGCGCTCCACCGGCTGCATGCCGGCCAGAAGCCGGGGCAACCGGGGCCTCCAGTAGGGAGGGTTCGGCTCCTCCCCGGCCATCAGCACCTGTGCGCCTTTTGCGGTGGCAGCCTCTGCGGCATAAAGTCCGGCCATGCCGGCGCCCAGGATGAGGATTTGGGTGGTATTATCCAAGGGGTGTCTCCCTTCGCGCTTTTTTAATCATGATACGGTATTTCTCAGATGGAATGCAACAAACGTCTCCAGGCTGCGGATGGCAGAGCGGATGTCCGGGAATACCGGAAGGCCGTGCTGTTCCAGGTACTTCACAAAATCCCGGTAATGATGACCTGCGTTCACGGATACCACCACGGGCTTGCCGTATTTTTTGGCCACAGCACAAAGCAGCGGAGCAATGGCGTCGGGGTCGGCCAGGTTTTCCGGCAAGGTCTTTAGGTTTTCGATGTGAGGCACCACTGCCACGAACAGGCAGTCCACCCCCGGGTCTGCCAGCAGGGCTTCTGCAAATCCGGCAAAAGCGGCATCATCCGTCATGGGGGTCACGTCCAGGAAGGACATCCCCGTATCTACCAGCCCGTGCGTGTTGAGGGCCTGAATGCGGTCCCTTGTGCCGGAGGTAAATTCCGCGGGCTTTAAAAAGCGGAGGGTATCTGCGCCCATGGTGGCATCCAACCCGGCATTGACCACACCGGCGACTTTGGGACCCTGGGGCATTTTCCGGGCGAGCATGGCGAAGGCTTTCGTAAAATTATAAAAATCATCCATTTCCTCTGTCAGCACGCACCCCGCCTGAAGGCAGGCTGCGCGGAACACGTCGTAGCTGCCTGACATGGATGCGGTATGGGACGCCGCCGCCCGGGCCCCGGCCTCGGTGCGCCCGGACTTATACACGATCACCGGCTTCCGGCTCCTGCGGGCTGCATCGAAGAACCGCCGGCCTTCCCCCTCCTCCAGACCTTCCAGGTACATGGCCATCACGTCGATCTCCGGTCGCCGTTCAAACCACGCGATCAGTTCGGATCCATTCACATCCACCTTGTTGCCGAAACTCACCACCGCCCGGAAAATGCCTGCATTCTGCCCCCTCTCGATGCTGGTGATGCCCATGGCGCCGCTCTGGGTGAACAGCGCCGCATTGCTGCCTTCATGATAATGCACCTCGAGCCGCTGTTCCTGGATGAACAGGGTGTTCACCCCCGGGGTCCCCCGGTGCGGCGCATGGAACACCCCCATGCAGTTGGGACCGATGATGCGCACCCCGGGCGCCTTCAACATGGAAACCTTCCTGGAAAATTCCGTATAATCCATCTCCGGGGGCATGCCGGAAATGAGGATGAGTGCCTTGTCTGCCGGTGTTTCCTTTACACAGTCCAGGGAATGTCCGGCAGGCGCCGCATACACCACCAGGTCGTAGGGGCCGGGGATCTCTGCCTGGGAACGGTACAGAGGGTACGTTTCTCCATCCACCTCCGCTGTGCCTCCCTTGGGGTTGACGCAGTAAACATCCTCCCGTCCCATGTCCCGAAGCAAAGCCACGATGACCCGGGCCATGCTGTATTTTTCCGGTTTGGAGGAAACCCCCAGTACTGCGATGCCCCGGGGGGCAAAAAAGCGGTCCAGAAGTTTAAGGTCCGCCGCATCTCCGGGCATGGGGCAGGTTTCCGCCGGCAAAAATTCCGCATACCCGTCCACCGCGATAAACCGGCCGTCCTCGCTGAAAACAAAGGGATTGACATCCAGTGCGGTCAGGGAGAACCGGTGACACTCCGGAGAGTGGTTGGAATACTGAAACCCCAGGCGGCTGATCTGATGAAGGGCCCGGGCGATCTGTCCGATGTATTCCGGATGTCCCGTCTCCTCGTATTTCTGACGGATCTTGAGACTGCCTGCCAGTGCTTCGGCTTCCTCATATGTGAGAGGCGCAAGCACCAGATTGGCGGGGTCATAGCAGCGGGCGAAAAACTCCGCATCGTCACCGCCCTTGGTGATGGTGACCACCGGCCCGAAAGCCGGATCCTCCTTGACGCCGATGAGCATCTCGTTGCCCATGGCCTGGGTAAATTTGATGAATTCCACTACCAGGAACCCGTCCACCCGGGGTTTGCGGCCTTCAGGAAAATGGGACAGCACTTCCTCCTGCATATGCTCCATGACAAACTGCACATACAGAGGATCCAGCACCGATACTTTGCGCACTCCTCCGAATTTCTGATTATGGGACAGATCCCGGGATACGATTTTGACGATCACATTGCCACCGGGGAAGGGATCGAGCCATTCCTTCGTCATTTCCCTGAAATCCCGGACATACCGGAAGTACGGTACGGTCAAGCCCATCGCTTCCAGCACCTGGTATACTTCATGCTCATAAAGCATCTTTCTGCCATCGGCCTCTGCCGCCGCCATGATGGCATCCAGCCGCTCCACCACTGCTTTGCCCAACGGCATTCCGATCCCTCCCTGCTTCCAGTTGTATCCATCATACACCCGCTCCAGCCAGTGTGACAACACCTGTCTCGACATCTTCGCATAAATTGAAACAAAAAGCGCAAAGGGGGAAACCCGTTGACCAAATATCTTCTGAACATGGACATCCGCCTGCTGGGTGTGCTTGCTTCGCTCATGACAGGCCTGTTCACAGGCTTTGGCGGTATCCTGATCTATGTATCCCGTTTTGTTTCAAAAAAAATGATGAATGCTTCCCTGGGTGCAGCAGCAGGCATTATGCTGGCTGCCACATCCTTCTCTCTGATCATCCCCGCCATCGAAAAGGGGGGTGGAGGTGCTGCAGGTTCGGCGATCGCCCTGGCAGGCATTCTGTTCGGCAGCATTTTTTTGGATCTGGCCGACCGCCTTTTCCCTGATCCAAACCTAATGAAAAATTCGCTGGGCGATGATATTGAAATCCGTAATGGGGCGCGGATGCGCAAAATCTGGCTGTTCGTTCTGGCCATCACAGTTCATAATTTCCCTGAGGGGCTGGCTGTGGGTGTTGGCTTCGGCGACGGTGACATCCGGAACGGCATCAGCCTGGCCATCGGGATCGGGATGCAGAATTTTCCGGAAGGACTGGCTGTCGCTTTGCCCCTGGCACGCGAAGGATATGCCCGGTGGAAGGCTCTTTTGATCGCACTGGCAACCGGTCTCGTAGAGCCGATCGGCGGGCTGTTCGGGGTCATGGCTGTTCAGCTGGCGCGGCCGCTTCTGCCTTTCTTTATGGCTTTTGCCGCTGGAG
>DOHE01000290.1 GCA_003535395.1 Clostridiales bacterium
ACTGGTCTGCACAGCGCGGAGGGGTGGCCTACCGGGGCATCCGTACATCACGGTATACATATGTGAAAACAAAGGAAAAACCCTGGATGCTTTTTGACAATCAGGAAGACCCCTGCCAGCTCCAAAACCGGGTGGATGATCCGGCCATGGGATCCTTGTGCCGGCACTTGAATGGTCAGCTCCAACGGATATTGGAACAGCAGGGCGACGAGTTCCTCTCTCCGGAGGAACTGGCCGCAAAGCATGGCTTCCATGGTTTGGATGCAGGAGACAGCATCCCTACGGAAAAAGGGGAGGAATGGTACATTCAGGCCGCAAAACTCCGGGAAACGGCCGGCAGAAATTGAGGGTACAGCCAAGCTGTCATTTTTTCATACAGCGGAGGATCTCCCCCGCGTACATCCGGTGGTAATCCCGCCCTGGATAATTTTTCATGATGCCCGGGTCCAGAAACTGCTCCGGCTGAAGGTCCTGATAATACAGTTTTTTGCAGATCAGCACGAGCTTCGATTCGGCCAGGTAGGCCGGCCCGGTGGGATCTCCTGCGGCGGTCAGCCCGGCCGCAGCGATTTTGTCCATGTCCCTGCCGGATTTGGAACCGCACAGCTTCAGGGCTTCTCTGTATTTCTCATCAAAAAAGCACAGGCTGTAAGTATCGCTGTTTTCCATCAATGAATAGGTATGCCGGGTCGGACGGATAAAGCAGAAGCTGACCTTCTTTCCCCACAGCACCCCCAATCCGCCCCAGCTGGCGGTCATAGCATTGCATGCGCCCGGCTGGCCGGTGGTGATAAGCATCCAGTCCTGCCCGATGAGCTGAAAAGGATTCTCCCTGATTTCTTCAGGCATGATTTCATAAAATTGGTTGTCCATGTTGAAAATTCCCCTCTCTGATAATCATTGAAACATAAACAGTATATCCGGATGGCCCGGAAATCGTGCCCGGGCTGCCAATTTTTCAGCCGAAGCCGTATTGCCGGCTTCTCAAGGGTAGATCATCCCTGTATGATGACCGAAGCTTCCGGATCAAAGGGATTTTTCCGCACTGCCAGAGAAAACAGATATGGATAATCCGTTTTCAGATGCCGCATATACTGCAGCCATTCCAGCAACAGCAAACGGTATGCCCGTTCGATGTCCCCGGACAGATGGTTTAAGTCGCTTTCCGGCAGGGTTGAAAGATCTTCCCGGCAAAACAGTTCATCAGTGACATGGAACACCGCCCATAACATGTCAGTAAATGTATCATGCTCGAGCAGGTTGGCATTGTCCAGGAGGGACAGCAGGAACGGCCTGCTTTCATCCAGCAGGGTGCGGAGCCGGGCCAGGTCCTGACGGCGGCTGTTGATTTCAAATTTGAAAGACCGCAGACCCCTTTCCGCGGCCATGTAATCCGGAGGGTCCCACCTGCCGGAGATTTTAAGGTGGCCGGACAGTTCGGATGCATTTTCATTGAAGCGTGAAAAATTCCGGATGATTTCCGTACCGGTCTGAACGAAAAAAGTGCTGATGACCATGTTCAGCTTCTTCAGTTTTTCCCGTTTTTCCCGGTCCACCAGGATCCGGTTGACGATGAGCGTGACAAAAAGGATCTGCAGGGGCAGGAACGCCAAGTCCTGCAGAAAATAGAAAAGGGTATCTCCCGCTTTTCTGAAAATTTGGATCTGGACGAGATAAATCAACACAGACAGCAGCAACAGGAGCAGATAGGGTCCGGACTTGCCCAGCAGTTTTTTCAAAGTGATCCCCCCGGAACTGGCATGCAACTTAAGTATACAGGAATTTCCACTTGCCTGCAATCTCCGGCGTTTTATTTTCGACGCTTCATTTTACTTCAATCAAAAACTCACTCAATCGAAAACCAGCTTTACAGGCAAGCCGGAAAGAGGTACAATCGGAACCGTTCCTGGCTGATCCGGGAGGCCTCTGGAACAGAGGACCTCTCGGATAATCAAAGACATTGAAAGCAGGGTCACAGAATGAAACTTGGACTTGGAATGCGCAAACAGCAGCTGGAGGAACGGAATCTGCTGTTTCTGAAGCAGATGGGGGTCACCCATGCCATGGTTTTCATGCCGGACGCGTCCGTCCTCCCTTCCGCCGCAGACGGATACTGGAGTTATGAAGACTTAAAATCCCTGAGGGAGCACCTGGAAAGACATGGTTTTGTATTTGAAGCCATCGAGAACTTTGTGCCGGCCCACTGGCACCACATCCTGCTGGACGGACCGGAGCGGGCGCGCCAGATGGAAAACATAAAAAAGAGCATCCGCAATATGGGCAAGGCCGGTATCCCCATCATGGGTTACAATTTCAGCATTGGCGGTGTGTGCGGTGTCCATCGGGGCCCCTATGCCCGGGGCGGTGCCATTACCGCAGCCTATGACGCGGAAGAGGACACCATCAAAGATGTCCCCATTCCCTACGGATTTGCCTGGAATACACAAATCGAGAAGGATGTCCCTCAAGGAAGCATCGGACGGGTCTCGGAAGAGAGGATGTGGGACCGGCTGACCCGCTTCCTGCAGGAGATCCTGCCGGTGGCGGAGGAGGCGGGGGTGCAGATGGCGGCGCATCCGGAAGATCCTCCCAACTTGGAGATGCGCGGCGTAGCCCGCCTGCTGGTTCGCCCGGAGCGATACGACCGTCTGTTCTCCATACGGAACAGCGATGCCAACCGGGTGGAGTTTTGCCAGGGCACCTTTTCCGAGATGCCGGGGGTGGATATCTATGAGGCGATCCGCAAATTTGCCGGGATGGGGAAAATCTCCTATGTGCATTTCCGCAATGTCATCGGGAAGCTGCCCAAGTATGAGGAAGGATTCATCGACGAAGGGGACACGGATATGTTCAGGGCGATGCGTT
>DOHE01000291.1 GCA_003535395.1 Clostridiales bacterium
TGACCCCTGCATCCGCTTTGACTGTGAATTCAAAGCTGCTGGTCATCAGCGTCCGGCCTTTCCAGACGGCTGCATAATCAGAATCCTTCTGTTCGTTTCTGATCCGCCCCTCAAATATGATCTTGTACTCCCCCGGTGCAAAGTTTCTTTTCCGGAAGGTGATCCACATTTCATCCGATTCGCCCGGATAAAGATAATCAAACAGGCGCTCATGCATATTCACCGTGATATCAGAATCTGCCCATTTGCTCCCTTCTTTTTTATATAGATGGGGGATAAAAGAAAATGTACCGTTTCCATCGGCATCCAGGATGGTATTTCCGGTATTTGTATATTTGAATTTCAGCCAGGTGATATCACTGGATCTGAGCGTGCCGCTCCGGATCAGATCCGTCGTGGTATATCCGGGGTATGACTTCCCCTGGATATCATTATCCAGTTTTGGGGAAAGGACCGGCCGGAGTCCGGTTTGCAGTTTGCCGTCGACATAGCCGAGATATTCGATGTCCACATCCACGACCCCGGGGATGTTCAGATCATAGAGATCGCGTCCTTTCCGCCGGGATTCCTCTTCAAATGCCGTCGCAGAAATATGCACCGGCAGAATGCTGTCAGAGGAGGTGACCGTATAGCGGATGGGGATGAGATCATAAGCAGCCGCGCTTTTAGGAAGGGAAAACTGCAGTGTGGTCCCGCCCACGGAAACCGTTCCGGTGCTGACCTCTGCATCGTCGTATTTCCCCAGAACGCCGGTTTTTTTAGCCTCCCTGGATAATATATCATATATCAGGCCCCCGTCCGGATGGATCGCATACCCCTCCACGTCGGATGGATTCGGTGTCTGGCCCAGCTTTTGAACGACTTCCTTCGGGTCATTGAAATTTTTCAGCCTGACAGGTTTTAGAAAATCAGGAATACTGCCCACTTGACTCCTGCCCCCCTTCACATATTGATCAGCACGGCTGCCTGAACTGCAGGATGACATCAGTATCGTCGAAATAAGAAACAGAATCAACCCTGCCTTGCGGTTTCTTTTCATATGAAAGTCATCCTCCGTTCATTTTTGATCCCGCTTTTTTCCGCGGGTACTCGTTCTTCATTGCTGTCTCCAGATTACCGGGCCCAAGGCAAAGTTTCCAATATGACAATTATATTCGTTCATTTGTTTTATTCTATATGAAGATGTTATTATTTCTTTCACTATTTATGGATTTTGCGCGTCTAATATCTTCAAATAGTGAAATAAATCATCGGATTTTATCATTGCACCAGGGATAAATCAAGAATATGATTAATACGGATATATCCAAACAGGGGAGGGATGTTTTATTGTAACCAAAGGGGGTGCTTCAGGTGTTTTTTAAAATCGGATCGTTAAAACGAGCGGAGGGATGTTGGATGAAAAGAATGGCTGTCAGGATTTTAACCCTTGTGATCGCACTCATGATCTGCTTGACGCAAATGACAGGATGTAATAAAAACAAAAATACAACCACCAGCAGGATTACGACATCATCACCAGCTAAAAGTTCTTTTACGGCCAGCGCGGCGAGGACAGCGGGCAGTTCCTCAAAGATTGAAAGCACAAGGGGTTCCGAAGGTAATCTTTCTCAATCAGAAGGAGCGGATATTCCTGCCGAAGACAATCTTGCCGGTGACGAAACCGGTGATTCTCTATCTGATGAGGAAAAAATAGATTTAAATGGGATGACGATCAAAATTGCCTCAGACTGGCTGGCTACGAATGAGGAGGACGATTTTGGCACATGGCCCAATCCAGAAGAAAAGAAGCTGATCATCAACAGTATTAAAAACGCCGAAGAGAAATATAACTGCAAAATCGAAGTTCACAAATGGGGCGTCCACTATACTGAAGATATGGAAAAAAGATTTGCTGACTGGATCCCCACAGTCATTGCGGGACTGCCTACGAAAGAAGATGCATTCGAAATCACATGGCCTTCTGTGATGAGAAATTACGGCCTGATCAGCGGAAATATATTGACCCCATTGGATGATTATCTGGACTTTAAAAATGACCCGAGATTCAACACAGGTCTTGTGGAATCGGCAAGTTTCTTTAGAGGAAAACACTGGGGCATATTCGGTCCCAAAGGGGGATTGAACTATGGCTATGTGGGTTCCTGTGTGATATACAACAATGATATCATGGAAAAAAACGGGATCCCGGATCTGCAGGATACTTATTATCAAAATAAAACCTGGGATTGGAATCAGTTTCTCGAGACAGCAAAAAGATTGACCATCGATTTTAACGGAGACGGGACAACGGACCAATGGGGCCTGGATATGAGCAGAAATGAGGGTATTGTTGGGATTCTGGCCTCCAATGGCGCATTGCCGGTCAAATGGAACGAGAGTGCCGGTATTTACGAATTTGGCTTCACACAAATGAATGCGGTCCGGGCATTGCAGTTCGCAACCGATCTTTCATTTATTTATAAAGTTACGGATATCGCAAGAACTGCAAATGCGGGAGTTACGTATTATCAGAAAGGTCTTGCAGGAATGCTGATAGCAAATTCTGTTATCCCCTGGAACGCGGCGCATATGCAAAATTTCTCGAAGCTCAACAACAAATTGATGCCTTTGCCTTTAGGTCCGGATGTACAGGATTACCAGACGCAGTACTGGTCCGCCAGAGTCATTCTGTTTCCATCGAACCTGAAGGACCCAAAAGGTGTGATCCGTGCTGTAGCAGATGCAGTTGCTGTCTGGGATGCAAGAAGAGACTCATATTTGGATCCGGAAATATTCAAAACATCCGTATTGGGCTGGACAGGAAAGGACCGCGAAATATATTTAGGATTTTGCAAAAATATCAAGTTTGATTATCAACGGTTTGCAATTCAGAACATTTACTCAACGCAGTTGCTGGATGTAGCGCTTGGAAAAATTCCTGTAGGCACTTTTGTTGATACCATAAAAGCGCCCGCAACCGCTGTAATTAATGATATATTTAATAAATATTAATTGACTGTCTTTCAAAAAGATCCTCTCCGGCTGTACAGCAGCTGGAGAGGATCTTTTTATTCACCTTTGACATGATGGATCGTCAGTATTTCCGTTTATTACGCCTGATTTTATGAGGATATTTCTTCCATTATAACGCGGTTGAGCTTTATCAGGTTTTCTTTGCATCCATATCGCATCACATCTTTGATATTAATATTTATTGAACACCCATATCTTTCAAATATTTTCATGTGCTCCCTGACATGTTTGCGAACAAAACCTTCATCCAGACTGTCTGAAATGATCAGTGCCGGGTTGGGCCGCCATGATACGATGTATTGATTCCCGATCTGCCGGGCACATGCTTCCGGGTCTGCCCATGGCGTTACAGCGATCTGTTTTAAATTTTTGATTTTCTTTAAGTGGATGATCTTATCTGTCAGGTTTTCACAGCACCCATAGGCTACACATGCATAATGATTCATAATGGGGATCTGATATTCCAGCATAAATTCATTAAACAGATCCGGGGACATCAATGTGAACTCCTGCGCTGCCATAAACAGCCAAAGCTCCTTTCTTTTACGATTGTAATCGTTGATCTTCGGATCAGCTGTTCTGTTTGAATAAGGCATTTCCTGCGTATGCTGCGATATGGATGAGAAATCCCCCGCAGCTTCCGCCTCATCATGGTTTTTTAATATCGCATCGCGCATAAAAGCCAGCACCTTGTGAAGCCATTCCGGCCGGTCATACATGTCCAGCATGAGCTGTTCCATGCCCCGCATCATTGTGATATCTGTGGAAATGTCCCCGCCAAAGCTGATGTACAGTGGCCCTCTGTCAACAGCGACAGGAAGGATGCCGTCAAACAGATCCGCTGCTCTTTCGATCTCCTGGTTTGTTTTCACTTCATCAATACGATGGGGCCTTGCAACCATTTTATAAAAATCATCTTCGTGGACCAAAGAAGGATAGAAGGGACGGGCACCTTTGGCAGCCTTTGCTACCCCCATACGGACCGGGAGGCCCCATCGGTCGTCCGATCCCTCTCTCACTGCATTGATCTGGAACCAGGGTTTAAATACCGAATCATCCCTGAATTCGATGTTCAGCAATGTCCGTCTCAACTGGATCTCCCATTTTCTGAGATACTCATCCGAACAAACCTGCCTGTCATGATCATTAAAGAAATCATGAAGCAGATAATTTGAAGTTACAAGCAAAGGGCGTGTTCCTTGAAAGTCATAGTGATCGCGCCACAGGGCCCGCTTCTTTTCCTGATCCTGCGAAATTGCGCATTCTGCATATTTCTTTGCCAGATCCCGTATATACTGTTTTTCATCCATATCCGTTCCCTCACATATCTGATATTCAGTCGATCAAATAATCCGTATATTTCTTTCACTTTTTCAACTGTTTTGCTTCAAGTACCCAGTTATTTTTTAATTTCTCCGGGTTGGTTATTCTTTTATTATCACAGTCAGATGACATATAAAATGCCATTGCTTCTCCTTTCAGGAAAAGGGGCAGCACCGCAATTCGATCCTACCGCCTCTGATTCACGTGTACAGCAACCCGATATTGATTTCAGTCGATTGCCAGTGTCAGTATCTCCCCCGGCTTCAGCCTGACCGGTTTCGTACAGTCCATATCAAATGCAATATCTTCAATAAATTCTTCATTCATATTGATTTTTCTGACTGAACGACAGGGTTTGTAATNNTGTAATACTTGAGAGTAAAATCTCTCTCTTCCTGAGCTGAATTATATATTCTGACGACCAGGGAATCCCCTTTCTCCGCCTTTTTGAGCGCCGAGAGCTGGATATTGCTGCCGTTCAATTCTATCAGTTTTCTGTTGTACGGCATGATGATATCCTGGAACGGGTCATCGCGGAAAAAGGTTTCTGCAGCACCGCTGGCCTGGACCACAGGTCTTCCCCCATCGAATTTCTTCATATCCACAGGCTGGAAATATGCCATCATTGGGTTCTGAAATGAATCAGCCAAACATAACATCTTATTTGAGATGCAGTCTCCGGTATAGAAACTGACCCCTGCATCCAGCTCAATATTCCTTAAACACTGATTCCCCGGGACATGCCAGTATTCATCTTTTTTATAAACGACACCCCCCACCATCGTTTTGCTTATAAATTCATTCGCCCGGACCAGCGTGATGGCCAGCAGGCCCTCCTCATTCAGGAGATGCTCATATTCATAGATCCCCTCATTCAGGACAGCCAGGCCTCTTTCTTTATTTTCCAGGCAGATGAGCCCGGAGTTGGGCTGATCTCCATTGCTGATCCCCTCCAGCAGCTTCCGGTTGTCCCTTTTGATGATATCAAAGGGAACGGATGAATATGCAAAGTTCTCAGCAATACCTGTTTTCAGGACTGCCCTTAGTCTGTGATCCCGGGACCGGTTATCAATATTGAAGTTGATATGCATGACTTTGTTGCCTTTTTTAAGTCCAAGCGTGATCACGACTTTGTTTCGTACTGTTTCCGTGCTCCTTGCCCGGCGATCGTCATCGTAGCAGACCGGCAGCTGCAGCGGGTATGTAATGGCGATCCCGGTTTCAAAGTCTGTTTTCATTACATATTGAATTTCGGGCTTCAGTGTTCTGGATGTGAAGACAGTATCGTTTTCAGCTTTTTTAAAAACATATACATCCCCTGCATCCGCAGTATCTTCAAGCCAGAGAATATCCTCATACCTGTGCCCGCTCTGTTTGTCGAACACATGGATCCCGCCGTCGGGGGCAGCTTCTATTCTCATAAATTCGTTTTCCGCAGTCAGGACTTCTGTTTCACATTTTTTACCCTCATTCAGGATTTCACATTCTCCCGGGCACGGACTTACGGTATATGTACTGTATCCCAGTGCAGGGACATTTTCAGCGTAAAACTGGACCGTATACGCATCAACGATCCGGGTGCCCGGCAGATTGATCGGGCTGATGCTTCCCCTGGATTTGGTTTCCTTCTCCAAAACAGTATATGGGATCTCCTTGCCATCAGGATCCAGTATTTTAAAGCTGGAAACGCCTTCCTCCTGCAGAAAATATACTTCTGTGCGGATCACATCGCTCCTGTCTTCCTGATGGGTGTTGAACACGGTGATCACGCTGTCATTTGAAGACAGCCTCTCCCGGTCGATATGCCGGACGACCAGGTCCATGCCTCTTTTCAGCAGTTCGCGTGCCAGTTCATCGATCCTTTCATATCTGTCTTCCATTTGTTCATGGACTTCATCCCTGCTGCATCCGCAGATACTGTCATGCGCATGGTTTTTGATCAGTTCTTTCCAAAGGTATGCCATAAAATCCGCAGGGTATCGTCCTTTAAATCCTGCAGCCTGGATCAGGGAATAGACAGGCTCAAGCTTCTTCTCAAGCAGATTCTGTGCCCGAGTATTTGCCTTTTTGATGTAAATTCGTGATGAGAGCGTCCCCTGTAAAATATTCAAATCAGGCCCATTTCTCATTTCACCGTTATATGTGGTGAGTTTATCGGATATTTCCTTATTTTTCCCGATATGTTCCTTCAGTGTATCGACGTACTGCTGCATCGTTCCCTGATAGATCTTCTTTCCTTCAGGAAGTTTTTTCCGGATCTGTTCCAGGATCGGCAGGAGATCTTCCTGCGCCTCCAGATGATCCACACCATTCATCAACAGGATCTCGGGGGCCAGGGATTTGTCTTCATAACGTTTTTCCAGTGATTCCAGCATGATCAGGTTGTTTTCAATATTTTTAGCAAAACGCTGTGCATTGTTGTACCAGAACGGAAGGTGGACCGCCAGTACTTTTGAACCATCAAGGCTTTCCCATATGAATTCGACCGGTTTAAAATACCTCGTCTTTTTCCCTTCTATCTCTTTGAGAAAGGCATACCCTCTCCCAAAAATACAGTTGTCGATCCCAAACCCATTCAATAGCTGCGGAAGCTGGGATATCAGCCCAAACTGGTCGGGAGCATAGCCCACCCTGGAACACTTTCCCATTTCCTCAGCGATCCGGGTCCCGATGATCAGGTTTCTGATCGTAGCCTCCCCGCTTGCCAGATAAAAATCATTCTGCACATACCACGGGCCGACCAGAAGCCTTCCTTCCCGGATATACTGCCGGATCACATCCTTCCTGTACGGTCTGATTTCCAGATAATCTTCCAGTACTACCGTTTGTGCGTCCAGGTGAAAGATATAGTCCGGTTCATTTTCTAAAATCGCCAGAAGATTGTCCATCAGGTCGACCAGCCTGAGCCTGAAAAGCTCAAAAGGCAGATACCATTCTCTGTCCCAGTGCGTATGTGATATGATGCAATAATTCTTTTCCATTTCGCTCATCCCTCGCTCTTTTATTTTTACAAGTATTTTTCACTAAAAGGAATACTCAAGGCATCGTTTCCGAAAATATAAATAATCATCCAGACCGACCTCTTCCGGAACACCATGATCACATGTCGGATAATAGCCTCCCCTTTTATACATTGCCGGCAGGATATAGTCGAGGTGCTTATCTATCGCATCTTTGCCTTGTGAGAGGATCCGCTTGTCGATCCCTCCGGACATGACCAGGCCAGGGAATCTTTTCCCGATCTCAACAACATCGCAGCCGGATGCGACCTCAAAAGGGCTCATGACATCCATCCCGAGCTCCTGATAAAGAGGGATCACAGTCGTTGCATATCCATCCGTATCTATATTCAGATACAGATGACGATTTTTATCGATCTGCCTCTTTTTCACATTGATGATCAGTTGCCTGTAATATGGAAACAGGAATTCCCGCATCATATCCGGTGATATTAAAGAACCTTTATTATAGCATATATCTTCGGCAAGAAATAATTCATCTAAAGTGATATACTGCTGGATCCTTTCGATCACAGCATCCGCAAGCGCAAGCCAGGTACGCATACAGGAATGGATCAGTTCAGGATCATCGTATAAAAGATAAAGCAAATTAATCGGGCCCATTAAGCTTCTTAAGTACATGTATCCGCCAATCAAACGCTGCGTTATGATTAGACCGTCTTTTGCCAGCGATCGGGCTTTTTCTGCATTTTCCTCCAGATCCTTATACCGTTCAGGGGACGCTGGGTCCAGCCTCCATTGACAATTTTCTTCCCATGTTTTCATATCCTTAACCGGGTGATCGATATATTCGGGCATGAATCCATTACGACGGCCTTTGAAGTAGAGTACATGTCGTCCCGCAAGATCCTGTACAACTTCGTAGTCGCCTCTGTCTTCCAGAACGTTTACATCAAAACTCGGAAAGAAAGCAGCTTCCGTCCAGCCCAAACCATGCAGGGCAAAAAAACCTGCATCATCGAACCCGCAGTTTTCCCGTAAAAATTTGCTTACATTTATTTTTTCCGGATCACTGCCAAAACTACCATCATTTTTCCAGCGGTCAATAGAGAAAAATCCAAACTCACGCATATAAAGTGGGGCTTCTGGTTTTAACTCATACATATCGCGTAGTTTCCGAGCACCTTTACTCATTCTTTCCCGCGGTACAACAGCATGTACTCCATCGAATATATTTTCATTGCTCATATGCATTCCTGCCTCCAGTAAACCTTCTTTGCCTATTTTTGTTCTGTACTGCCTTTCGCTTTGTCAGCTTCTGAAGCATTTACTCTCGCCTTTTCTTTGTTTTCAGCCATTTCTTCAACTGTTTTGATTTTTAACCTCGCGACACCCCTGTATTCCTTTGCAGGTATCAAATCGCCAGAAGACAGCCTTTCCTTCGCTTTCTCAATTGAATGCCTGTACTGCGGCAGCCATTGTTCCTGCGCTGCCAGCATTTCATCGACCATCTGCCAGATTTCCGGTGGGTTGCAGACAGCTCCAACAAGAGGATCCATCATCATCGCCTGCCTTAACAGCAGATCATCCCCATGCACAGCTGCCTCAACTGCAAGTCTCTGTACAGTAATGGAAGCATTGCAGACTGCCGCACAGCCGAACGGCAGATCCCCTACTTTGGGTATATTGATCCCGTTTCTGTCAACATAGCCTGGTACTTCAATGACAGCATCATCGGGCAAATTTGTTATTGTCCCGCTATTTACAACATTAAAGTGCCCTCTGTAGATCCTCCCCGTTTCCAGTCCTTCTATTATGTAAGAGCCATGTTCATTGCCACGATTTTCTGGAGAGTATTTTTTGGGCGGCTCCTTCATCCAGTTGGGAAAGTCCGTCTCAAACCAGGTCCTTCCTTCTGTGCAAACTCTTAAATAGCCGCCTGTTTCGCCATAGTACCAGGCGCCAGTATCGATCCAGTTCAAAATATCATCCGGGCGCTTCCTGTACCAGGGAACATATTCACTCAGGTGCCCATTGGACTCCGTGCTGAAATATCCGAATCTTTTCAGCATGTCGATCCTTACTTTTTCTGTCCTGCTGAATATAGGATGTTTTTCAAAAGCCTCCAGTAATTTCCCCGTCAGATCCTCGCCCTTGTGTTTTACCTGAATATACCATGTCTGATGATTGATCCCGGCACAGATGATATCAATATCTTTTTTATCAAGTCCCAAAACTTTTGACAAAAGATTGTGCCCTCCGGCGACCCCGTGGCATAGTCCTATCGTCTTTATTTTTCCATATTTATTGCATGCCCACGTGACCATCGCATTCGGGTTTGCATAATTTAAAAACAAACAGTCTGGTTCACTGACTTCCCTCATGTCTTTGCAAAAATCAAGCATCGCCGCGATCCCTCGCTGGCCGTACATGATCCCACCGGCACACAGGGTATCCCCTACGCACTGGTCGATCCCATATTTCAACGGGATGTCGATATCAAGTGCAAAGGCATCCAGCCCGCCGATCCTGACAAAATTCAGTATATACCTGGCACCTTTTAATGCTTCGCGCCTGTCCGTGGTTGAAAATATTTTGATCCCCAGACCGTTTTCATCAATATCTCTTTGACACAATTGCGTTACCATCCGCAAATTGTCTTCATTTATATCCGTAAAAGAAATATCTGCGTTCTGAAACTCTTTTACAGATAATATATCTGACAGCATATTCCTCGTGAAACCAATGCTTCCTGCTCCAATAAATGCGATTTTAAATGACATTATTCTTCTCCTTCAAACAATCATATAATTAAATTATTGGGATCAACCCTCTCTTGTATCCACAAAAACAGGGCTTGCCCAGGCCATTTCGCCATTCGCCTGAGTCAGGACGATATAATAATAATGGTGATGGACATTCTGCGTTTTATTCAAAGTATCATCCACCCATTCCAGACAGACATCCTTCCCTTTGGGTGCCCACTCCTTGATGCATTTGCCGTCCCTGATGAGCTGGATATTCTTGATCATGTCCGTCCCTGCAACATTGATATAAACTGCAGGATCTCCATTTGCGATTTTTATGTCGCTGCCCATCAAATGGCCATTGATACGAAAGTCTACGACGATATGGTCCCCTGTCGTACCATAGGTGTGCCTTTTTTGAAGCGCTTCAAATATAGCTTCCCGGGTAAGTTCCCTGGCATAAACAGCTGTCACGCCGACTCCCTCATGCTCTCCGCCGGATGTGAACCCAAACTTATAGCCTCTGTTCAAACCATAACGGACTGAATGATTTTTAACAGTTCTTCTATTATAATTTGATGGGTCCATGGGGCAATAGTCGAATTCATAGGAACCCCTGACCTGGAATATTTCTACCAGTGTCTCAAAATCCTCATTGAAAAAATTCCAGTCCAGTCTGTGGCATTCTTCACCAGGATGATGAGGGATGGTTAATACACTTCCTTTTTTAAATATCCTCCATAATTTTTCAATGCTGTCATAGTCCGTATTGGAATTTCTTGTGCTCAGGGCCGCTCCATCTTCTTTGTACAGGATATTATAATGTCCATAATTCGCCCTATCTGTATAGTGCGTACAGGACCATTCAAAACCTACAAAAGCAGTAAACTTACCTGGTATATTATTAAAATGTGCTGCCTTTCTCATTCGGTTCCACTCTGTATCCCGCATTCCATCATGGTCAGTGCACATCGCAAAATCGAGCTTTGCCACATCCTTGCAGAAACGATATTTCTCCTCGATTTCTGTGCAGTGGAAATCGTTTGTTACACTGCACCCGGAAAGGTTCGAGTGCATATGAAGGTCGCCCCAGAAAACTTTCAGATCACCTTCATTGCTTTTGATGCTGTAGACCGAAGGGACCGTATTGTGAACGGTGTCCGCATCGATCGTTCTTGCTTTTTCAACCTGCCTGAATTCAGGTTCAATATTCTCATATATCAAGGGTTTCCTGATCTTCTGAAAGTATGTGATCCTGTTTTCCTGAAACAATCCTTTTGCTTCTGTCTCGATATGGTTGCCTGCGATCAAAATCTGGCTGCCGTCGTCCTCTACCAGCACAGCCGGCGGGACCCGCTGCTTTTGTATCAGCGTTTCCTCATGGAATTCGACCCAGTTGCTGCCGTTGAAATATTTCAGTCTGATCTGCCAGCCCCATCTTCCCGTCAATGCCAAATAAGCAATATAAATAATGCCGTCCCGGTCAGCGAATATACGCGGACATCCCGATGATTCCTGCGCATCAAGAAGAACCAGAGGCGAAGCATTTTCTTTTCCCGATAAATTTTCAATGTTCCATTGGCCGTTATGATAATGGATC
>DOHE01000042.1 GCA_003535395.1 Clostridiales bacterium
CAATCATATAAAATGAAAAACCGTGAATACTGAACGGTCGGTCGATTTTACGGGAAAGAGGCGACAGGATGAATTTTTTGGACCAGATCAAGCAAAGGGCCAGGGAAGACAGGAAGCGGATCGTTCTGCCGGAAAGCACGGACATCCGTACCTTAAAGGCAGCAGCCATTATCAAGGCTGAGGGCATCGCAGAACCCATACTGCTGGGGGATCCCGCGGCAGTGAAGCAGTTGGCGGGGGATTTGGACCTGACGGGCATCCCCATTATCCAACCGGAGCATGCCCCGGAGTTTAGCGTATATGCCCAGACATTCCATGAGATGCGCAAATCCAAGGGAGTGACCCCGGAACAGGCCCGGGAGACGCTGCGGGATCCCCTGTATTACGGTGTGATGATGGTAAAGCAGGGAGCCGCAGACGGCATGGTGGCAGGAGCCATCAACTCCACATCCAATACGGTGAGGCCGGCTTTGCAGATCCTGAAAACAGCGCCGGGGACCCGGCTGGTTTCTTCCTTCTTCGTAATGGTGGTCCCAAACTGCCAGTACGGCCACAACGGGATCTTTGTTTATGCAGACTGCGGGCTGGTAGAAGACCCAAATGCCGAAGAGCTTTCCGATATTGCTGTTTCGGCCGCCAAATCCTTTGAGCAGCTGGTCCAGGCACAGCCGAAGGTAGCCATGCTTTCCTATTCTACATATGGCAGCGCCAGAAGTGAACTTACCCAAAAGGTGATCGAGGCCACCCGGCTGGCCAAACAGAAAGCCCCCGAACTTGTACTGGACGGGGAAATGCAGGTGGATGCGGCTATCGTGCCTGCAGTCGGTCAATCCAAGGCTCCCGGCAGTCCGGTGGCAGGGTTTGCCAATGTTTTGGTTTTCCCCGATCTTAACAGTGGAAATATCAGCTACAAGCTGACACAGCGTCTGGCAGGCGCGGAAGCGTACGGGCCCATCCTCCAGGGCGTGGCAAAACCGGTAAACGATCTTTCCCGGGGATGCAGCGCGGAGGACATTGTCGGAGTCGTGGCCATCACCGCGGTGCAGGCCCGGTACAGTTAAAGCGAAGGAGTGTAAGAAAATGAAGATACTGGTCATCAACACCGGAAGTTCCTCCCTGAAGTACCAGCTGATCGATATGACGGATGAATCGGTACTGGCTAAAGGGCTTTGCGAACGCATCGGATCCGATGCGGCGGTGCTCAAGCATGCCGTGCAGAACAACGGCAGTTTTGAATTCAATGCGGAGATGCCTGATCACAAAGTAGCTGTGGCCAAGATGATGGAAGTGCTCATGGGTCCGGAGACCGGGGTCATCCAAAGCATGGACGAAATCACCGCAGTAGCGCACCGGGTGGTGCACGGAGGTGAAAAATTCAAAACTTCTGCGCTCATTACAGATGAAGTCATGGATGCCATCCGGGAGTGCGTGATCCTGGCGCCCCTGCACAATCCTCCAAACATCATCGGCATCGAAGCCTGCATGAACATGATGCCGGGAATTCCCATGGTAGCGGTTTTTGATACCGCATTCCATTCCAGGATGCCCCGGAAGGCCTACATGTACGGCCTGCCTTATGAATTTTACGAAAAATATGGAATCCGCAAATACGGATTTCACGGAACTTCCCACAAATATGTGACCGAACGGGCTGCGAAACTGCTGAAGAGACCTCTTAAAGAGTTGAAGCTTATCAGCTGCCACCTGGGAAACGGCGCCAGCCTCTGTGCAGTGAAAGATGGGAAGTCCGTAGATACCAGCATGGGCTTTACCCCCCTCGACGGCTTGATCATGGGGACCCGAAGCGGCACGCTGGATCCTGCGATCCTGACCTATCTGATGGAATTTGAGAACCTTGACTTCCGGGAAATCAATGATGTACTGAATAAAAAATCAGGGCTGCTTGGCATTTCCGGAGTCAGCAACGACCTTAGGGATATCGTTATTGCAGCGGCAGAAGGCAATGAACGCGCCGATCTGGCCATCGAACTGTTCGTATACCGGATCAAATCCTATATCGGCAGCTATATGGCTATCATGGGCGGGGTGGATGCAGTTATTTTCACAGCGGGAATCGGCGAGAACAACTGGGATGTCCGGCGGATGGTCATGGAAGGGATCGAAGGGGCAGGAGTGGACCCGGACAAAAACCGGATCCGCAGCGTGGAATGCGATGTGAGTACGGATACCGCCCGGGTACGCACTCTGGTGATCCCGACCAATGAAGAGCTCGAACTGGCCCGGGAAACCATGATCACCATCCAAAACGGCAACCAAAACACAGATGAAGCAAAAACAGATGCAGTTTGACAAACCGCCGCAGGGAGTATATAATGCAGTGGCTGGTTTTGAGGTGGAAGGATGAAAGTGGATGTATCCCGCCTGGCCAGGATGGACGGCGCCTATCAGGACCTTGCCTTTGAAGGATTCCTTGAGGGGCAGCCGAACGACCAGGGTGAAGTGATATTGGACAGACCGGTCCGTTTTCAGGGAAGGATAGGGAATGCCGGCGGCATACTGAAACTGGATGGAATTCTGGAGACGGAATATGCAGTCCGATGCGCAAGATGCCTTGAGGATCTGCGGATCCCACTGAAGGCGGAAGTGCACGAATCCTTTGCCTATGCCGGAAATACCGACGGCGGAGGCCCTGAGGATGGAGCATATTACAGAAGAGGCGATGCCGTTGAACTGGACAAACCGTTGCTGGACAATATTTTCCTTAGCTTTCCGCAGGTTTGGCACTGCAGCCCCGCATGCAGGGGACTTTGCCCCGTGTGCGGGACCAATTTGAATCAGGGGATGTGCCGGTGCAGCGGGGATCTTGGCGAGGAATCCGAAGCCAGCGGAGGATGAAGGAGGTGTATTGATTATGGCAAATCCAAAAAGGAAATGGTCAAAGGCACGAACAGGGGCGAGAAGGTCACAATGGAAACTGACGGTACCGGAACTGGTCAGCTGCCCTCAATGCCATGCATTAAAACTGCCCCACAAGGTGTGCGGTATGTGCGGACACTATAAGGGGAAGGAAATCGTGAAAGCATAAGCAGGTCCGGAACATCAGCAGCGGAGGCAGCAGTCAGTATTCGGCTGTTGCTTTTTTGCATTTATGAAGGGAGAAGCAGTTTTGGGATCGAAGAAACACCTCATATCGGAGGTCGCACAGGGCAGCCCGGCGGAGCAGGCCGGGGTGCTGGCAGGTCAGTTCCTGCTGGCTGTGAACGGCAAACCGGTGGTGGACGTGTTTGATTACCGGTCCTTTTGCGCAGGGGAAAACCTGATCCTGACCCTGGAAACATCTCCCGGGATCCGGAAGAAAATCGCTGTGAACAATAAATCCTGTCTGGACCTGGGACTTGTTTTTCAGGATGAAATGATGGATCCGGCCAGACGGTGCGCCAACCGGTGCATTTTCTGCTTTATGGATCAACTTCCTCCGGGGATGCGGGACACTCTGTACTTCAAGGACGACGATACCCGGCTGTCTTTCCTTTCCGGAAACTATGTGACCCTGACCAACCTGACGGAAGGGGAACTTGACCGCCTGATCCGCCACCGGTTGTCTCCGGTGAACATATCTGTCCATGCCACGGACCCTGCACTGCGGATCAAAATGCTTGGCAACCGGAATGCAGGGAACATCCTGAAGCAGATCCAAAAGCTGACACAATCCGGTATCCGCATCAACTGCCAGGTGGTGCTGTGCCCCGGTATCAATGACGGGATCGCACTGGACCAGACGTTAAAGGATTTGTCCCGTTTTCACCCCGGGCTGGGCAGCATTTCCACTGTGCCTGTCGGACTGACCCGTTTCCGGGAGGGACTTTACCCGCTGGTTCCCTTTGACAGGGAATCCGCAGCTCGAACCATTCGCCAGGTGGAGATCTGGCAAGGCAGGTTCAGACAGGCTCTTGGGACCTCCCTGGTGTGGCTGGCGG
>DOHE01000131.1 GCA_003535395.1 Clostridiales bacterium
CCTGATGGAGACGGCTGCGGCGCTGGGCTGCGGGGTGTTTGTCTGCGGCTGCAATTACATCCCGGAGCTTTCCTATTATGAAAACTGTACTGCGGCCATCCGTCTGTTCCAGCGGCTGATGGAGCGGGGGAAGGCGCTGGGAGTGCGCATCGCCACCTACAACTGCCGCAGCAATAACTTTGTCTGTGAACCGATGGCCTGGAAAATCATCCATGGCCACCTGAAAGATCTGGGCATCAAGTATGATCCTTCCCACAGCATTTACGACGGCGGGGATTACCTGACAGAAACAGCAGAGTGGGGCAGCCGCTTCCTGCACGTCCATATCAAGGGATCCTTGCGGATCGGCGGGCGGAAGTTTGATGACCCCCCGGCAGGCCTGGATGAAACCGACTGGGGCCAGTTCATCGCCATTCTCATCGCCCGGGGGTATGACGCCGGGCTGAGCATCGAACCCCATTCCCCCAACTGGACCGGTGAACGGGGCAACCGGGGCGTGGATTTTACCATCCGTTATCTGCGGGAAAGAATGTTTTGAGCGGTTGAGTGCAACGGGAGCGGGGGAAGGATCATGGCGGACATACTGAGATACGCCTGTATCGGGGCGGGGAAGATCGCATTGAAGAAACACCTGGGGGTCTATGCAGGCATTCCCGGAGTAGAGATGGCAGCGGTGTGTGACGCCAGCCGGGAGGTGGCGCAAACTGCGGCAGACCGGTTCGGGATCCCCGGGGTCTATACAGACCTGGAGGAAATGCTGAAAAAGGAACAGATCGACTTTGCCAGTGTCTGCACCCCCAACTGCCTGCATGTGCCCATGTCCATGGCACTGGTGGAACGGGGCATCCATGTACACTGTGAAAAGCCGGTGGGAATGAGCGCGGTGGAAGTGGAGGCTTTAAAGCAGGCGGTGGACCGAAAAGGCGTCACCTTCATGGCAGGTCTTAACTTCCGGTTCAGCCGGGAAGCAGAACAGATCCAGTCCTATCTTAGGAAAGGCCGGCTGGGGGACATCTACCATGCCAAATGTGGATGGATGCGGCGCAACGGGATCCCCGGATCCGGAGTCTGGTTTACGGTGAAGGATCTGTCGGGAGGCGGGCCGCTCATCGATTTGGGGGTGCATTATCTGGATCTGCTGATGATGTATCTGGAGTATCCGGAGGTGGCCTCCGTTAAAGCCCATACATACAAGAAGTTCGCCGGCGCCACCTCCCGGATCCGGGAAGGGTATCCCGACCGGGGCGAAGGCGTGTTTGATGTGGAAGACATGGCGGTGGGGCTCATTTCTATGAAAAACGGAGCTTCTGTGTGCTTTGAGTTCAGCTGGGCCTCCAACGTGGAGGCAGAGCACCGGTATATCACCCTGCTGGGGACCCGGGGCGGCATCGACTGCCGCAATGGCGTAGTCAAATATATCGGAGAGAAGGCCGGCCGGCCGGCGGATGAGATATCTCCATCTGAGCCGGTTGCGGTCGGAAAGCCGGACACGGCAGAACATCTGCATTTCCTCGAATGTCTCCGGGCCGGGCAGCAGCCCCGGGCGTCCCTGGAGCAGGCGCTGAAACTGATGCACATTATCGATGCGGCGTATGCATCCGCGGGGGAGGCGAAGTAGAAGGCCGGAGCATCTTGCAAACCGGGACCGGACGGTTTATACTATATTGTTATAAAAACATAACAATATGTGCATCCAGTGGATGCGGGGAGGAGTTTTTGTGCCAAGACCGCCGCATGGTCATTATCCACATTCCGGGTCTCGCCTGAAATTCGAGAAGGAGGCCCGGGAAAACCGGCCCCCGTTGTTTGAGATCGTCCGGAACAACCTGTATCTGATCCGCCTTTCCTGGCAGGCCAGCAAAGGGTACTTTATTTTCAAAGTGTTTGAGGCTGCGGTGAACGGTCTGACACCGGTGGCCACCTCCTATATGCTGAAGCTGCTTCTGGATGCCATAACAGAAAGCAGGAGCATGGACCAGTTCACCCGGGTGCTGATGCTGGCTCTGGGGCTTTACCTCGTCACGCCTTTGTTCCGGTTCATCTCTACCGTTACCCGGGATCGGGCCAATATCAACATGAGTGTACTGGTGAACAAAAAGCTGTTTGACCGGATCGCGCGGACAGAGGTGGTTTGCTACGATATTCCCGGATGGTATGACAATCTCAACAATGCCGTTCAGTCCAACACGGATGGGTTTGGCATCGTGGACTCGGTAGCGGGGCTGGCTTCCAACGTGACCTCTATCGTGGTGATGTCCGCGGTGGTGATCACATTCAATATTTATGTATTCTGGGCCATCGTGGCGCTTTCGGTGATGACCATCCTGCTGCAGCAGCTAATGAAGAAGATCCGCTTCAACTATATGATTACAACGGCACCGCTCCGGCGTCAGTCCGGATATTACAACGAGCTGTTCTTCAGTGGCCGGTATGCCAAGGAACGCAAGATGTTCCGGATCACCGACTGGCTGATCCGCAGGTATGAGCAAGTGAATTTGGAGATCCGCAAAAGGCTGGCTTCTGTAAACCTGAAAACCGGTTCGGGCAACTTTGCTACAGGATTTCTGTCAACGGTGCTGTCTATCGTGGTGATCTACCTGGCGGGGTCCCGGACTATCAACGGAGAGCTCACCATTGGACTCTATACCTATTATACGACCATTGCCAACCGGCTCAACGGAAGCATCCAGTCTATCGTGGGAGATCTGCTCTCTTTTTATGAGAAAGGACTGTATGCACGGAACATGATCCAGTTCCTGGAAAGCGATGAGATGCTGGAAACTACCGGGGAAGACGACGTCCGGCTGACGGACGGTGTTCCTCACAGCATCGAATTCCGGCATGTCACCTTCGCCTACCCCGGGCAGACGGAACCGGTGCTCAAGGACCTCAGCCTGCTGATCCGGGGGGGCAGCAAGACCTGCATCGCCGGAGACAACGGGGCGGGGAAGTCCACCATCGTAAAGCTGATGATGCGCCTTTATCGGCCGCAGTCCGGGGAGATCCTTATCGACGGCATCAACATCGACCGGTATGATATCGCCGAACTGCGCCGGATCTATGGTGTAGTATTTCAGGATTTCAACAAGTATTCCTTTACTGTGGGGGAAAATATCCTGATGCGGGACATGGAAGCGCAGGATCGGCCATTGGTAGAGCAGGCGCTGGACAAGGGGGGGATCGGAAACAAGATCCGCTCCTCTCCCAAAGGGCTGGATGCCAATCTGACCCGGATCTTTGATGAGGACGGGCTGGAGCTCTCCGGCGGGGAATGGCAAAAACTGTCCATTGCCCGGACCTATGCCCAGGAAGCGGCCATCCTCATCTTTGACGAGCCTTCCAGTTCCCTGGACGCCCGGTCGGAACACGAGCTGTTCATTCGCTTCGGAGAGATCAGCGACGGCCGTACCACGGTTTTTATTTCCCACCGGCTTTCTTCTGCCCGGATCGCAGACTACATCTACTACATCCAGGACGGGACCGTCCTGGAAGAAGGCAATCACGAGCAGCTCATGGCGCTGCGGGGGGAATATGCCTATTCCTTCCGCCTGCAGATGGAAAAATATATGGACCGGGTCTCCGGAGCTCAGGCAGGCCCACAGGCTGGTTTCCGGCCGGGGATGCGTCCGGGGATGCGACCGGAGGCAGAATCCCGGCCGGGGATGCGTCCGGGGATGCGTCCGGGGATGCGACCCGGATTTCCACCGGGGGCACAACCGGGGATACGATCCGGGATGGAAAATGAAAGTTTCCCCGGGCAGCAAGACGCGTAAGACGCATAAGTTGCATAGGACGCGTAAGACGCGTAAGACGCATAGGAACGCAGCAGTTCTACAGCGCCCACAGCCGGTTGCGTTGCCGGTACACCGTCGGGCTGCACCCCACCTGGTCCCGAAAGGTCCTGTAGAAGTGAGAGGAACTGTCATACCCGCTCTGCTGCATGACCTCCTGCACGGGCAGGCGGGTTTCCAGCAGCAGCTGCATGGCATGACGGATCCGGCACTGGTTCACATAATGCACCGGCGGGCTGCCCATGACCTCATGGAAAATGCGGCAGAAGAAGAACTTGCTGTACCCTGCCAACCGGGCCATCCCTTCCAGATCCAGATCCTCCCGGTGGGCATTTTCCCGGATCCGGGCGGCCAGAGACTGGATCACCGGATAATGCTCCCGCAGCGAAGTGGGCAAGCTTTCAAAGCGTTCACGGGTCACCCATTCCTCGTACATGAGCAGCAGGATGTCCATAAGCAGGGTGCGGGTCAAGAAGGGGGAAATCTCCTGACGGTTGAGGCTTTCCTGATACAGACGGGCAAAAACAGCTTCGATGCGGGAGGGATCCTGAAACAGCATGATCCGGGGGAACAGATCCTCCGGGGGCACTTCCACCCCGGGACCAAACAGCTGACAGGTGATATAATAACAATGGTAGGGGCGGATCCCTTCCACCACCATCCCCGGTGTCCTGAAAAACAGGGTCCCGCCGGTGGCGGGGAGCAACTCCCCGTCGGTGATGACAAATCCCTCCCCCCACAGGATATAATCCAGCTCATAACTCTGAACTGTCCGGACGCCGAAGCTCATGTTTCGGACAGGCTCCGGGCTCTCAGAGATATGGGAGGAGGATAATAAAACCGGCTGTACCTGGTTGAGCAGTCCTGCATTCATATGCATCCCCGCCTTCAGATGTTTCCGGGCATCTGCCGAAGCTGCGGCAGATGAGCAATTTCAAGGAGAAAGCCAGCAACATTCCGCCTTTCATTTTACCCCCCTGCGGCTATAATTTCAAGAGGGGGAAGCATGACAGAGGAGAAGCATGACAGCACGACCGCACAACAGGAAAGGGGACTGGATAATAATGAACGACCACAGACCGCTGACGCGGAACGAAATGAAATCCGTCATCGAGGGCCGGGGAGCCGCACATCGCGTTCCTATGATCATCCACTTCTGGACGGGGGCAAAGACCTTCGGCGAAAATGAGCAAAAAGCACAGCAGCTGCTGCAGGTTTATCCAAACGATTTGCAGGTGGTGGGGATCCGGATGCCCCAGGTGTATAAGGGAACAGACGCAGATCCTGAGTACCGGTGGGTCAACTACGATGCGCCCCTGACCGCCCAGGCCAATGCCGCGCATGATGCTCAGGTGGCCATCCCGGACTGGGATCTGCTGGACGGGATCATCGAAAACTTTCCAAAAGCCGCCTTTCCGGACCTGCTGCCTGGGAACCCCCCGGATGACGGACGCTACCGGGCAGGTCACTGGTGGTATTGGCTGTTTGAGCGCCACTGGTCCCTCCGGGGCATGAACAATGCGCTGACGGACTATTATACGGATCCGGATAATGTGCACCGGTTGTACCGCGCCCTGACGGATTTTTACAAGGCAGCCATCACCCGGGCGAAGGCAGAGCGGAACCTGGATGCCATCATCACCAGCGATGACATCGGAACCCAGACGGGGCCTTTCTTCTCTCTGGACATTTTCCGGGAGTTTTTCAAGCCCTATTACAAAGAGCTGATTTGGCACGCCCATTCCCTGGGGATGCACTTTTGGCTGCATGCCTGCGGCAATATCGCGCCCTTCCTGCCGGACCTCATCGAGATTGGGCTGGATGTGATCCACCCCATTCAAAAGTACACCATGGAAGAGAAACATATCGCACAAACATTTGGAAACGATATCACTATCTGGGCCGGATTCGATGTGCAACGCACCATCCCCTACGGTACCCCGGAGGACGTTCGGCGGGAGGTGCGGTTCATGATGGATACATACGCCCGGGCGGACGGCAGGTTCATGATCACCGCAGGCAACGGGATCACCGCCGATTGTAAAGTAGAAAGTTTGGAAGCCCTGCTGGATGAGTCTTTGCATTACGGGACGGAAGTGATCCGGAAGGTCCTCCGGAAGGGCCGCACAGAAAAATAGTGCGGACCCTCCGGCCGCGAAGGGAGTGACCGGGATGGCGTCTGACAGGAAGCTGCCCATCCTGCAGGGATCCCTGCAGGACGGGCGGAAAAACCCGCCGGCAGAAGCGGAAACAGCTGAAATCCCCATGGCGCTGGCGCTTGAAGCGGAAGCTGCGACGGCTGAAATTCCCATGGCGCTGGCGGTGGAAGCTGCGACGGCTGAAATTCCCATGGCGCTGGCGGTGGAGGAAGCCAGGGCCGGCGTTTCCCACATGGACGGCGGGCCTTTCGGCGCCGTCATTCTTAAGGAAGGCCGGGTCATCGCCCATGCCCACAACGAAGTCATCAAAAACAGCGATCCGACCGCACACGCGGAGATGCAGGCCATCCGGAGGGCTGCCGCCGCGCTTGGGCGGTTCGATTTGTCCGACTGTGAGATCGTTTCCACCTGCGAACCCTGTCCCATGTGCCTTTCTGCCATCTACTGGGCCCGGATCCGCCGGATGGTCTACGGTTGCACCCGGGAGGATGCTGCGGCGCTGGGATTTGACGACCAGCGGCTCTATGAAGTCCTGGAGGGCGGAGGGGCAGGCAGCCCGGCCACAGGCGGCCTGCCCGGCGATGCAGCCAGCCCGGCCACAGGCGACCTGCCCGGCGATGCAGCCAGCCCG
>DOHE01000162.1 GCA_003535395.1 Clostridiales bacterium
TGATGACGGTGCGGGACGGGGACAAAGCGGAGCTTTTGCCTCTGGCAGAAAGTTTTGCTGCACTGGGATTCGACCTGTACGCCACAGGCGGCACAGCGCTGTATTTAAACAAGCACGGAGTGGCTGCCAGTTCAGTGCGAAAAATCGACGAGGGATCCCCAAATATTCTGGATCTCATTGATTCCGGCAAAATCGCATATGTGGTGAACACGCCCACCCGGGGAAGAAAACCCGGGCGGGACGGCTTTAAGATCCGCCGGAAAGCAGTGGAAAGCTCGATCCCCTGTTTTACATCCCTGGATACGGTGAAAGCGATGCTTTTATGCCTGAAAATGGGCATCAGGGAAGAAGAGATGGAAATCGTCAATCTGACCACTCTTGCGAAAGATACGGGGGAGATGCGGTCATGAATCAGACAACGGAAGCTCTTGTACGGGAACAGGTGGAGCTGACACGGGATATTTTCCGGATGGACCTTGATGCTCCCCGGGCTTCGCGGGAAGCCGTGCCGGGCCAGTTTTTGGCCTTGCTTCCCGGTATCCGGACGGATTTGATCCTTCGAAGACCTATCAGTATCTGCCGGGCAGACCCAAGCTTAGGGACCATTACCCTGGTATACCAGGTGAAAGGTGCGGGGACAAAAGCGCTTTCCCGGCTCACAGCCGGTGACACCGTGGATTTTATCGGCCCGCTGGGCCGGGGATTCTCCATCACCGGACAGGCGGAACATTTGCTGGTGATCGGAGGCGGTATCGGCATCTTCCCGCTGCTGCACCTGCTGGAGGTATATGCCCGGGAACACCCAAGGGTTGCAAGGCATGCCTGCCTGGGCTTTAAGACCCGGGATCAGGTTGTACTGGAAAATGAGTTTCAGGCTGCCACCGGCGGTCCCGCCAGTCTTGTCATCACCACCGAGGATGGAACTTACGGAGAGAAGGGATTTGTGACCTGCCCCTCCCGCCGGATCCTGGAGCAATGGGGCCGCAGCGTGCGGGTGTGTGCCTGTGGGCCTAAACCCATGCTGAAGGCCGCAGCGGAAATGGCGCTTGGCGCAGAAGCCGCCTGCGAACTGTCACTGGAGGAACGCATGGGATGCGGTATTGGAGCCTGTCTTGTATGCGCATGTAAAATGAAGGCGAAAAACGGTGAACAGGACTGGGTCTACGGGCATGTATGCAAAGACGGGCCGGTCTTCCCGGCAGAAGAGGTGCTGAAATGGCTGATTTAAAGGTACAGGTGGCAGGAGTATCCATGCGCAGTCCTGTGATCGCCGCATCAGGAACCTATGGTTTTGGCAGGGAATATGGAAAATATATTCCTTTATCAGAACTGGGCGGAATTTCTGTCAAGGGATTGACTTTGACGCCACGACAGGGGAATCCGCCTCCCCGAATTGCCGAAACCCCATCCGGGATCTTAAACAGCGTGGGCCTTCAAAACCCGGGAGTGCATGCCTTCATACGGGATGAATTGCCCTTCCTGAAAGCGCATCCGGGTCTGGCTGTATTTGCCAATGCAGCGGGCAGCACAGTCGAAGAATACGGAGAAATGGCTGCAATCCTGTCGGAGACCGATGTGGATGGCATTGAAGCCAATGTGTCCTGCCCCAACGTGAAATGCGGGGGCGCCGCCTTTGGAACGGATCCTGACGTGCTGGCCCGCGTTGTGCGATGTATGCGCAGACAATGCAAAAAACCCCTCATTGTGAAACTTTCTCCAAATGTGACCGCCATCGCGCTCATGGCCAGAATTGCTGAAGCTGAAGGTGCAGATGGCGTCTCCCTCATCAATACTCTTATGGGGATGGCCGTGGATATTCGGACAAAAAAACCCATCCTGGGGAATAATGCAGGAGGTTTATCCGGTCCGGCAGTGAAACCTATCGCCCTTAAAATGGTTTTTGATGTATCCCGCGCGGTATCCATCCCTGTCATTGGTATGGGAGGTATCGTGACCGGGGAGGATGCTATTGCCTTTTTCCTTTGCGGAGCCAGCGCCGTGATGGTGGGGACCGGTAATTTTACAGATCCTTTCTGCTGTAAAAAAGTGACGGATGAAATCGCGGATTTTATGGACAGCAATGGATACACCCAGGTTTCGGACATGGTGGGAAAACTTGAATTGAATTGAATTGAATTGAATTGAATGAAAGGAGCAAAAAACATGGCAGCGGATCCCGGAAATGAAAAGGTCATCCAAATGCTGTTCAAGACAGGCGCGGTGAGGGTCTGTCAGGAAGGGAAGCCTTTCTGGTACACTTCAGGGACCATCGGTCCCTACTACATCAACACCCATTTCCTGCTTGACGGAGAGAAACAGGCTCAGTCTCTTCTTGATTTCATCGATGGAGAACTTCAAAACCGGTCCGGATTGCCCGGACGGCTGCTGGTTCGGGTGAAGCAGGTGTATGACCGAAACGGGGTCTTCAGGCAGCTGATGGATCTGCTGACAGAAAAAGTACAGACGATGCTTCCCTCTGATGCCTATGACGCTGTGTCCGGCGGAGAAAGGCGGGACTGGCTTTTCTCCCTCATGGCAGCGGTGCTGCTTCAAAAACCTCATGTCACCTTTTACAAGGACCTTTCCGCCGTGCTGACGCACGGACCGGATCATGACCGGGATGAGCCCGGCGTGGACCTGGGAACGGCCGGCCCGGGTCCAGTTCATGGCATGCGGCTGCTGCATATTGCAGATCTGCTCAATGAAGCCTCCAGTTTTACCCGGGCGTGGATTCCCGCGGCCCGGGCGCTTCAAGCCCGCATGGACGACGCGCTGGTCATCGTGGACCGGGGGCAGGGAGGAAAAGCCCTGCTTTCTGAGGCAGGGACCCGGCTTCATACTCTGGCCGCAGCCGGAGATGAAATGTTCCAAAGAGCGTTTTCCCTGGGCTGGGTT
>DOHE01000160.1 GCA_003535395.1 Clostridiales bacterium
GCGGCGCGGTGAGCTGGCTGGACGCGAAAGCCTCCTTTGAGATCACTCCCACGGGCCCGAACCAGCCTATTATCAAAGGGGATGCCATCGATCCGGTAAAAGGCATCTGGAAGACTGTAAATGATTTTGTATACACCAGCTCCAACAAGTCGCTGGAGGAAGTGGCGCTTTACACCCTCATGGATCTGCCCATGACATCCTGCGGCTGCTTTGAAGCCATCATGGCCATCGTCCCGGAAGCCAACGGACTGATGATCACGACCCGGGAACACACCGGTATGACGCCCTGCGGAATGACATTTTCCACGCTGGCAGGTTCCGTAGGCGGCGGCGTACAGTCTCCGGGATTCATGGGGATCGGCAAGCGCTATGTGGTGAGTAAAAAGTTCATCACCGCCGACGGCGGCCTGGGGCGCATCGTATGGATGCCCAAATCCCTGAAGGATTCCCTGCATGACGATTTGGTGGCAAGGAGCAAAGAACTCGGTCTGGGTGAGGATTTCATCGACAAGATCGCCGATGAATCCGTCGGCACCACCACGGATGAGATCCTGCCTTATCTGGAGGAGAAGGGCCATCCTGCCCTGACCATGGACAGCATCCTGTAAGGCAGCCGCTGATGCGGCCTGAGAGCGACCTGAAAAACGTGTTCAATGAACGTATTATCAAGCGAAGGAGTTGATTTTCTCAATGGCATTGACAGGATTGGAAATATTCAAACTTCTGCCAAAGAAGAACTGCAAGGAGTGCGGCCAACCCACCTGCCTGGCTTTTGCCATGGCTCTGGCTTCTGCCAAAACCACCCTTGAAAAATGCCCCTATGTATCCGAAGAAGCGAAAGAAACTCTCGGCGGCGCCGCTGCTCCCCCGATCCGCCTGGTTTCAGTAGGGACCGGGGATAAAAAGCGGGATATGGGAGATGAGGTCGTGCTGTTCCGGCATGACAAGGCTTTCTATCATCCTGCCTGCATCGCAGTCGAAATTCCGGATACCCTGAAGGGTGCGGACCTGGATGCCAGGATCGCCCGTGTCAGCGGGCTCGGTATGGAACGTGTAGGGCAGAAGGTGAACATCGACCTGGCGGCTGTCTCCAATCAATCGGGCAATGCCCTGGATTTTGCGGAATGTGCAGCCAGGGTTGACGCTGCTTCCGGACTGGCGATGGTGCTGATCAGCAGTGATCCGGTTGCCATGGGTATGGCGCTGGATCGTTGCGCCGCCTCAAAGCCCCTGATTTATGCAGCGACCGAAGCCAATGCGGATGCCATGACCGAGCTGGCCAAAAAGTATGGCTGCCCCCTGGCGGTCAAAGGAAACGGGCTGGAATCCACCGCCCTGCTGGCGGAGAAAATTGGCGCCACCTGCAAGGAACTGGTGCTGGACCTGGGCACGGAAGATCTTTCCCAGCTTCTGGCGGAATTAACCCAAGTACGAAGGCTGGCCATCAAAAAGAAATTTCGTCCTTTCGGATACCCTGTCATGACTTTTGCCCGGGGAGAAACCGAAATGGATCAAATCGTGGATGCCAGCGCCAAGATGTCCAAGTATGCCTCCCTGATAGTCACTTCCGTTAATGACAGGGCCATGCTCCTGCCGCTGATGGCCTGGCGCATGAATCTTTACACTGATCCGCAAAAGCCAAGCCAGGTGGAACCCGGCGTTTACGCTGTAGGAGCCGCAGGCCCGAACTCCCCCGTATTTGTCACCACCAACTTCTCCCTGACCTATTACACCGTGGAAGGCGAAATTTCTGCAACCCGGATCCCCGCTTACATCATCGCCTGCCCCACCGACGGCACCTCCGTGCTGACAGCCTGGGCCGCCGGCAAGTTTACCGGAGACAAAATCGCAGAATTCCTGAAAAGCTGCGGTGTTGAAGAAAAAGTGACCCACCGCAACCTGGTGATCCCAGGTTACGTTGCCGTTCTCAAAGGAGCATTGGAAGAAAAATCAGGCTGGAAGATCCTGGTGGGCCCTCAGGAAGCATCCGGGCTTTCTTCCTATATGAAATCCAACTTTCTTTGATGACTGAAAGGCTGGGATATACCGGAATGAATGTCACTGTCAGCGTTCTCCCGGAAAAACTGCATATTCGCGCAGATGAAGGTGAAAATCTGCTGAAAGTACTCACCCGGGCAGGCTTTGGCATCAATGCTTCCTGTGCGGGAAAAGGCACCTGTGGAAAATGTCTGGTAAGGGTTCTTTCCGGCTCTGTTCCAAGGGCAGAGGGAAGCCGGATATCCCAGACAATGCGGGAGCATGGCTTTGTTGAATCCTGCCTTGCCTTTCTCACAGGAGACGTGACTCTGGAAATTCCTGCCGCTTCCCGTTTGAAAGGGCAAAAAACCCTGACCTCCGGCTGTCCCGCAGAGGAGGATCACGGAGCAAAGCAAAAGCCCTGCTGCCCCGCCGGCCAGGTGTTGCATGTAACCTTGGCGCCGCCATGCCCGGACAATCCCCTGAACGACCTGGACCGGTTTAAAGCGGGGATAATGGCCGAGTACCGGAAACGGATCCAGCCGGAGATTTCAGCATTGCCGGAATGCAGCTGCCCGGATCTCCCGCGGCTTCAGATCCCTCTCGAAATGATTCGCGAACTGCCTGAGGTGCTAAGGGACGGTGATTTTCACGTTACTGTACGGCTTGCTTCCGGTGAGCAGGAGCATACTGTCATCGATATCTTTCCCGGGCTCACCCATCCGCCCCTGCTGGGTTTGGCTGTCGATATCGGCACTACCACACTTGCAGCTGCACTGGTGGATCTGCCAACAGGTGCCGTACTGGCGCGGGAAGGAACCTATAATCCCCAGGCTTCTTACGGTTCGGATATCATCTCCCGCATCATCTATGCGGAGGAGACCCCCGGCGGGCTTGAAACCTTAAGAAAATGCGTTGTTGATGCGATCGACGGACTTGCCGCCCAACTGCTGGCACGAGTCGGGCATCCGGCCAGTGCGATCTGCAGCGTAGTGATTGCCGGTAACACCGTGATGACGGGCATCTTTTACGGGATCCCCGTCAAATGGCTGCGGCTGGAACCCTATGTTCCTGCCGCTGTAGCCCTTCCCGCCATGCGGGCGCGGGAGACAGGGCTTCGTTTTGTACATGAGATGGCGACACTTTTGTCTGTTCCCGGCGTTTCCAGTTACATCGGTGGAGACATCACTTCCGGCGTCCTGGTGACGGAGATGGACCGTAAGGATGAACTCAGCCTGTTTATCGATATCGGTACCAATGGCGAACTGGTCCTGGGACACTCAGAATGGCTGGTGTCCTGCTCCTGTTCCGCCGGGCCGGCCTTCGAGGGATCCGGCATCCGCTGCGGCATGAGGGCTATGGACGGCGCGATCGATTCATTTTTTGTGGATCCTTCGGGCAAGCTGGGCTGCCGCGTGATCGGGGATTCGGCTCCATCGGGTATCTGCGGCTCCGGGCTCATGTCCCTGCTTGCCCTGCTGGTACGGGAAGGCATCACAGACCGGGCAGGAAACATCCTTCGAAAAGAGGATGAATCGCCCCTGGGTCTTAAGGTCCGGGAAGGACCGGAAGGGCTGGAAATCGTACTGATACCGGATAATGAACTGCCGCAGCAGCAGGGGCAGGCACAGGCACAGGGG
>DOHE01000343.1 GCA_003535395.1 Clostridiales bacterium
ACGGAGGGTTGGGGGATTTCATGTGAGATCATCCAGACCAGCCGGGAATGGATCCAGGCGATTGACAGCCGCAGGACTCTTCATCTTAAAATACTTGAAATGACACCAGAAAACATCCTGTTTGTGCATGAAGCCAAGGAATACCTTGCAGAACGGGGTTTCACCCGGCTGGACAGGTATGTTCCCACCCTGGCCGGTCTGCCCTGCCACCCTTTGGGAGATGTCTTTATGGTCATGGTGGATCTTCCGGGAGGAAGAGAAAGCGATTTTGGTGATGAGCATGACCTGGTTCAGGTATCCAGGACACTTGCACGAATGCACCAGTCCTCTGCAGGCTTCCATCCTTCACCTCAGGCCAGAGGAATGGATTATACGGGATTGCTGCCCCTATATTATCGAAAACGCTGTGACGAAATGAAGCGGCATTTTCGGGAAGCCCGGAAAGGGAAAGGAAGGTTTGATCTGGAATTCGCCCTGCATGGTGCTAAATACTGTCAGCTGGCGGAAGAAGTGATCGACCGGCTCCAGACATCTTCCTACAGGAGGATTGCCGGAGAATACAAACAGAATCCCAGCCTTTGCCATCATGACCTGATTTATCGGAATGTGCTTCTGGATAAGCAGGGGGCCAGCCTGATCAATTTTGAGATGTGCTGCATCGATATCCGGTCATATGACCTGGCGAACCTGATCCGGCGACGCATGCGCAAGAGCGGGTGGAAAGCCGAAAGTATCCGCATGGTGGTTAAGGCTTACCTGGAAGAGGGGGAACTTCTGCCGGGAGAACTGGAGATCCTTAAACTCATGCTGCTGTTTCCCCAGAAACTGTGGCGTATCGTCAACAAATATTACAACAGTCGGCGGGGATGGGGAGAAAAGGCCTATCTGGCACAATTATCCGAGATCATAAGGGAAATGGAAGAAAGTGTCGACCTTGTGGAGAGTCTGGAACCCGGATCCGGATTATGACCAAAGCACGGCCATGGCAAGGGCATGAGTGGCGGTATGGGACATACTGACGGAAATCCCTTTGCCCCCCAGCTCCTCAAACCGGTTGCGGGCATTCCCATAAACAGTGATCTCAGGCTGTCCGCCCGGCAGAAGGGAGACTTCCACATTCAGGGGAGTCACCCCCCGGCCAAACCCTGTGCCAAGTGCCTTGGATACGGCTTCCTTTGCCGCGAACCGGGCAGCGAAACTCAGCCATTGTCCGGCATTCCGGCCGGTACAGTAGGCGATTTCATTTTTTGTGAATACTCGCAATAGAAACCGGTCACCCCGGTTCTCGATGGCTTTCCGGATCCTTTCGACTTCCACCATATCCGTACCGCAATAAACAGACATTGAAGGTTCCTGCCCTTTCTGCTGCGCATGATCCGCGCGTTTGGGGATATTATATTACACCCGTGAATAAATTTCACTCTTTCCATGCTTTCCATGTTTTCCATGTTTTCCGGATCTTCCGGATCTTCCGGATTCTCCGGATTCTCCGGATTCTCCGGATTTTGCGGACCGTTTGCGGACCGTTTCCGGACTGTGCAGACGACCGGGACGGATCGTACAGAATCGTACAGAATCGTACAGACGTTGACACTGGACATAAGCAGCGGCTATAATTGATTCGGACGCAAATACGTGTATTTTGCACATGCTGAAAAGGAAAGGGGATTTCAACTTGCAGGATTACCTGCTTCCCGTGACCGTGGCAATCCCTTCCGCAGTTGCTCTGATTCTCTTCCTCGTAAGGGGTTCCGGCTTGCGTAAAATGCTTGTCACATTTTTTGCCGCCCTGCTTTTGGTGATTGGAATGGCCTTGGCGGCACTGCTTCCTTCAGCAGCAAAGGGGTTGACTCTGGGCATCACCCCGCTGGTGTCCGGATTTGGATGGCTGGCAGCCTTTGCCAACCTTGCGGTACTCATACTGGCCATGGCAGCGGGACGCCGGCGCCACAATTCCAAAATGATTTTGCTGGCCCTGTTTCAGGCTATACCCTACATGATCTTTCGTATTTTTTTTACAGAACCCCAGCTTATCCGCAACACTGCAGCCAATGTGGTGTCCCTGGCTTTCATATCCCTGCTGTACCTGGGCACCGGCGGGGTGCTGCTCATATCCCGCTGGTTCATGAAGGGGAGCGCGATGCGGAAGTTTCGGGGGCCGGAGTACATGCTGCTGATACTCTCACTTTCTGCTCTGGCCTTTCTGGCGGCGGATTTTTCCTGGATTTATTTCTGCTTTCTGCTTATCTCCCTGTTGATGTTTGAAATGATGATCTCCGACAACCGGAGCCGGAGCCGGGAGGATCTGTCCCGGGAAGGCGAGCATCTGCCTGAAGTGCAGGCGAACAGGCCTGCAGAATGTTCTCTGAGGGAGTTGACCCATGCCGCAGTGCAAAAGGACGAAAGATGGTTCAACATGACCCTGCTTGCGGGTCTTGTGTTCATGACAGGGATGATCCTGGCGCAATTTGCCAAAAGATCCTCCATGCTGTTTGATTTTACCGATCCGCTCATCATGTTCAACAGAACATCTTTTGAGTACGCGATTGCCTTTTTTTGCGCTGCATTTTTCATGTATGCCAGTTCATTTCCGTTTCAGAAAGCGGTACTGGATCTGGACAGGCTGACATCTGCTGCCGGAGCTTTTATCGCCCTGTGTTTTTCTTTCGGCATCAGCGCATACCTGCTGGTCCGGTTTGCCCTGCTGATATACGGCAGCACGCTGGGAGCCCTTCTTTCTGTGCTTGGAGCATTGTGCTTCCTGGGAGCGTCTCTGCTTTCCCTGGGGAACAGGGATCCCTGGCGCAGGACTGTGTTCCACAGTCTTGCTGCATTTTCCCTGCTGGTCTGTTCCATTTCTACGGGCAGGCATGGGATCCTCAGGATTTTTGTGTTTCTTGGGATCCAGATGCTGACCATGGTGGTGATCCGCTTTTTCATGCAGACGGGCATCACATCTAAATCTTTAAGGCCGGCCGGCCGTCTGCTCCGTTTGCTGCCGGCAGGAGCGGCGGTTGCTTCCCGGTTCCTGCTTTACCCTCATTTAGCCGATTATCCTGTTATCATACTGTTGCTCATCCCCGGATTGGCCCTGGGGGTGGCAGATTTTTGCCTGGAACTTGCAGAGGTATTGCAGGATGTACCTTTCCTGACACCCGTCACCCCGCCGGACCGGCCGGCAGAATCCGGCGGATTCGAACACAGGGGGGGCAGAGGTCTGCGTTTTCTTCCCCATATTGGAGGGGATGCCCGGGATTTGGAGGGACCTGCCCGCCTGTTTGCCGGCGCCGGGGACAGGCTGTATTCTGTGGAGTACCGGCATGGAAGCCTGAAGGATATATTTGACAGGATTCTGCGCAAGGGACGGATGGAAATCTTCTTCCAGATATGCGCGGCATTGGCATTCCTGGTCCTGTTTGGGGTGGTGACATCATGACGACTGTGCTGTTTATACTTCGAGCTGTTCTGTTGTGGGTTCTGGCCCCTGTTGCCGGGGCGCTCCTGGATACAGGCAGGGGATATATTCTGTCCCGGGCGGGGGATCGCCGGGGGGGATTTTTAATCCCACCCATGGAGACGGTCCGTCAAATGTTGAAAAAATCCCCTGAAAAACACGTTGAGATCGAGTCTTACCAGCGTATCGCAGTGTTTTATCCTGTTATCGGAGCAACGGCAGCCGGGCTTGCGGCCTTTGGAGGCGGTGTGACAGCGGTTTGCATCGCGCTGGCTTTTTCCATGCTGCCGCTGGCTTTCGCCTGCATTGTGTTTCCATCCCCATTTTCCAGGATCTCCGGATACCGTCTGCTCTTTGGATTTACTGCAGTATTCGTATATTTTCTGCTTTTGTCTGCTGCGGGGATATGGCTTGGCAGCGGGAAGAGTCCGGTTTCCGGGCCTATGATCTATCATATGCATTTTTTCCTGCTGCTTATGCCCTGTTTCAAGCTTATGATGGAAGGAAGTAAACCGTTTGGACTGACAGACGGGCTTGGGGATGAATTTCCGCCCCGGATGCATCATCTGCTGCGTTTGGGCAGATGGTATCAAAATGCCGGGTTGCTGGCAGTTTGTCTCATGCTTTCCGGTGGAACTCCGGTACTGGGGGCATCGATATTTCTCATATTATATGCTGTTTCTGTACTGCTTGAGGGAACGGTGGCCCGGATCGGCCTGAAATGGATGCTAAGATGGGGGATCCCTGCCGGATTTGTCATGCTGGGCATCAACCTGCTGAGCATCTATCTGTTTAAATCGAGGTAAATGCTGGAGAGAGGCATGGAGATGAATCATAACCTTCGTATATTTCGGATTGATACAGCGGGCTGTGGGGGTTGTGCCCTTGAGCTGGAGGCACTGGCGGCCATGCCTCAGGAAGGTGGCAAACCGGCTGTGGAATGGGTCAGCGATCCTTCCCTGGCGGATCTTCTGGTCATAAGCGGCGGACCGAACCTGCGCAGCCGCCGCCTGGTGGAAAATGCCTGGAAACGAATGCCTCCTCATGCCAAAATTGCAGCAGTGGGCGCCTGTGCATGCACCGGTGGTTTATTCGGGCAATTCGAGCAGATGACCGGAGCGGATGCGTTTTTTCCCGTAAACATCTATATCCGGGGATGCGCTCCTTCTCCCCAGGCATTGCTGGCAGGCTTGCAGGCTGCCATGAACTGTCGCCCCAACAAGGATGGGGAGGTGGATCCGGATGAAGGATGAGATGCGGCAGATCCATCCAGATCAGCTGGCTATGCTGCTTCGCACGATGAAGCTGGACGGAGCGGACCTGGCAGCCATTTTTTGTCATCATGAATCGGAGATCACCCGGGGCGATCCGGCAGTTTCGCTGGAACTTCTCTACTGTTTCCGTCTTGCCAATCAAAAAATGGAGATCGTGTGCGTTCGGATTTCTGCAGAACAGGAGCTGGTCAGCGCCTGTCCGGTATTTCCCGGTACCCTGTTCTACGAAAATCGGATCCGGGATTTTTACGGGATACGGTTTGAAGGCTTGGAACCGGATCATGGCCGGCGTTTTTTAGGTGGCGGTCGGC